>JANLZV010000051.1:0-6607 GCA_031366425.1 Pyrinomonadaceae bacterium
CACCTGGCTGATGCGCGCCGGGTCGTTGGTGAAATCGGTTAGGGGCGTCGGACGCATGTCGAAGGCAACTACGGAAACGTAATCATCGGGTGGCTTAATAAATTGCGAGAGAAACATCGCCACGGGACGAATCACTTCGTAAGTTCCCGGATCGTAACCGCCACTTCCCGCCCGGCCCAGAGCTTCGGAGAGTTTGCTGTATTCAACCACCAGGGCTGCCGTGATAGGCGCTTCGGGTGTGGAGAAGTTAGTAATCGTCTGCTTGATGTCGTTATCGGTGGTGATCGAAAAATTTTCTTTTTTCAGGCCAGTGGCAATCTGCCCGCTCTTTTTGTGATAGACCACCACATCGACGTTGACGATTTGCGTGGAGATGGTGAGCTTGTCGGCATCCTGTAGTTTGCCGATGATGTCCGTCGGAACCGGGTCGTCTGGTTTTTGCTCCGGCTGCGGCGGTTGGCCGTTTTCAGGTGGACGCTTGTTCTTTTTTTCCGTACTCGTGGGCGGCAGGCGGCGCGACTGTCCCAGCGCGAGGCTGAAGTTTGGCGCAACCAGCAGACCCAGGGCGATAGTTGAGACGAAGAGCGAGCGAGCGAGCTTAGAGAGTTTCATTTAGGTTACCTGGACTGAAAACCATGGGGTTTCAGTCCGTGTTGCGAATGATGCCGGTTGCTGGGTCAGATGCCGGTAAACAAACGCGAGTTTGCCCGCTAGCGGGGAGTATTGCCGCCAGCTTCCGCTTCAATCACTATGTCGAAGGTTCCGGCGTTATCGCGCAGGTTGCCTTCGTTGACACCGAGGAAAAGCACGCCGTCACGTTGGGCGACGAAATCGCGCCTCGTTCCAATCAGAATGAAGTCATCATTGTCGTCGCCGATGACTGCGATCAATGCTCCGGTAGCTTCAGTGCGCAGCAGTTTTTCATTGTCGCCTGAATTAGCGAGGCCGGCGGGAGTGGAAAAGCGCCCGGCTCCGAGCGACACGCGGCCGGTGGCCGTAATCCGCAATCGCTGGCCCTTCTTCACTACGAGCGTGCTGTTGGTCCAACCGTTAGTCGAGTTATCGGCACGGACGGCCACTTTAACGGTAAAGAATAGCGGCGTAGTGCTGGTCGAAGGTTGATTAGTGCGCGGCGGAGTTCTATTCGTATCAGGTTGCGTCGTGCGCGGCGACTGATAAGACGGCGACGAGTTTGTAGTGTCGTCATTCGCGAGCGCTGCGGCTGCCGCGGTGGTTGCCGAATCAAACTCGATTGATTCCACGTCTTCCATGTAAATCACGGTTCGACTACGGCGTCCCTGCGAGCCAGATCCAATTAGGATCGTGAACTGCTGATCCTTGAAGCCGACGACCTGACCGCGAATAACGCTGCCATCTTTCAGTCGAATCGTGTCGGCGAGCGCTGGGGCAAACAACACCAGCACGAGGGAGACAGAGCAAAGGGGACGCAGTAGATTTTTCATTCGTATTCTCCAGGCAAACATTCATGATGAGTTTTACAAGAGTCGATTGCTTTTGCAAGCGGGAGAGGTAAAGCAGCTCACGTCCGATGCCACCAGGCCGGCAAAGGTTGTGGACAAAGTCTTGTAGGCCATTTCTTCGCAGAGTAAACTCGGGGCGCGGGCGGTTAAACCTGAGGAGACCACCAACACGATATGTTACCCCTAAAAGGTGTTTACGAGATCGCTATTCGGGTTAAGGATCTGGCCCGGGCCGAAACGTTTTACAAAGATGTGCTCGGATTGAAAGACGGGTTGCGAGATGAACGCCGAAACTGGCTTTTCCTTTACGTCGGTGAAAATGAAGGAATGGTCGTGCTTCAGGAAGATCACAGTGAATGGCCGACGCAACACTTCGCGTTCTCGGTCAGCGAGGCAAATTTGGAACGGGCTGCGGCGATGCTAACTGCAAAGGGAATTGAAGTCTCCGTGCCCATTCATCACGCCTGGATGAACTCGGTTTCGGTCTATTTCGAGGACCCGGACGGTCATGATCTCGAACTCATCGCGCAATCTGCCACTGAGATTCCATCCCCAGCTGCTTTGCGGTAGCGCCGGCCGATTTTGGACGACTCTCAAGCGCGATCGCCGATCGGGTTCCATAATTTAGTAAGGGGAAGCGGAATCTCGGCAACTGCCAAACTAAACCGCTACTGCAAGTTTTCTTTTATTGACGAATTCTGAGATATCCGTAAAATGCGGCGTAACGGCGATGAGTTGCTGGGGTGAGGACAGTGACTTGACGAGGCTGAATGTCTCCGCCAACCGATATGAGGCCGGGCCAAACCCGGCCTCTCGGTTTTTCAGCCGACGAAAAAGTGTCGCTTCCAACCTCAACCCGCATTTCAAGGTCTGATTAGTAGCCAACTGAAATAAGAATAGTGACCGTCTCGGATTCTCAAGATCGCGAGCATGTCCCGCCCGCAAGACTTTTAAAGATCGTTTTGTGAGCGAAGCTAGGCTTGGTCTTGTTCGCGCAGTTTATCAAGTTGTGGTTGGACCACCTTGAGATAGCAGTCGGGACAGATCCCGTGACTAAAGTTCACATCAGCGTGCTCAGTCAGATAACTATCGATTCGCTGCCAGTAGTTTTGTTCGTCGCGAATATTTTTGCAGTATGAACAAATCGGCAGCAGGCCCTGAAGTTGTTTGACCTGGACGAGGGCATCTTCGAGTTCGACGACGCGATCGGCGAGATTGCGTTGCAACTCCAGCACGTGAGTGCCCACTTGAACGCGGGCGCGGAGTTCGGCGCGATCGAATGGCTTAGTCAGATAATCGTTGGCGCCGGCGTCAAGACCCGCGACCACGTCGCCGCGTTCGCTCTTCGCAGTGAGCAGAATTAAATAAGGCGGTGTGGACGTGACTTCCTTGCGGAGTCGCCGGCAGATCTCGGTCCCATCGATCTCCGGCATCATCCAATCCAGAATCGCGAGCGTCGGTGATTCCTCCTGCTGCAAGACGGCCAGGGCTTCCGCTCCATCCGCCGTGACTACCACTTCGTGCCCAAAGCTCTTGAGCGTTAATTCCAGCACGCGGCGCGAAACTGGATCATCATCTGCAATTAATATTCTCATGATTCACACTAGTTGGAGTGGGGCGATCTCGTGCTCTCGACCACTTATGCCTTTTCAATTCTCACCGCGAACTGGGAGAACGGCGGTGCGCGCTTCAGTGTGGTCCTGGAGCAGTTCGGCCACTTTGAGGGCCAGTGCGTCAGGGGTGAAGGGTTTTCCAATGAACGAAATGTTGTCATCGAGGATGCCGTGATGGACGATGGCTCGGTCGGTATAGCCCGACATGTAAAGCACGCTCATTTCCGGGCGCATCTCCAAAGCCTGATCGGCGAGGTCTTTACCGCCCATGCGCGGCATCACGACGTCAGTTAGCAGCAGGTGGATCGGCCCCTCATATTCCCGGCAGATCGATAACCCCATTTCGCCATTGGGCGCTTCCAGCACGAGATACCCGTACATTTCCAGACTGGCGCGGGCGAGGCTACGCACCATCTCATCGTCTTCCACTAGCAGGATCGTTCCGGTGCCCTCTGTTTGATCGAAACGCGCGGCCTCGGTGTCACTTTGCATAACCGGCCCCTCGATCAGAGGGAGGAAAATTTTTACGGTTGTGCCTACCCCAACTTCGGAATAAACCCAGAGGTTGCCGCCAGATTGTTTGACGATGCCATAGACCGTCGAGAGACCGAGACCGGTTCCTTTGCCCTGCTCCTTCGTGGTGAAGAAGGGCTCAAAAATGTGTTTCACCGTTTCGCTGTCCATGCCGTGCCCGTTGTCGGAAACAGCCAACATCGCATACCAGCCGGGTTGCACAGCGATGTCCCGGCTCGCATGGGCTTCATCCAGATACACGTTTCCCGTTTCAATCGTGATGTGTCCGCCCTTAGGCATTGCATCTCTTGCGTTGACGACCAGATTCAGTATTACTTGTTCAATCTGTCCGGGATCCGCTTTGATGAGGCCCAGACCGGGGGCCAGAACCGTGTTCACTTCCATATCTTCGCCGACCAAACGAACGAGCATCTTCTCAATGTCCGAGAGCACGAAGTTGAGGTCCAGCACCTTGGGTTGAAGAATTTGCTTGCGACTGAAGGCGAGGAGCTGTCGGGTCAGTGAGGTCGCGCGAGTCGCCGCTTTCTTAATCTCTCGCAAGTTTCCACCGACTGGACTTTCGCGTTCCAGTTGCTTGAGCGAGAGGTCGGAGTATCCGGTAATCACTGTCAGGAGATTATTGAAATCGTGTGCGATGCCTCCGGCAAGTTGCCCCACCGATTCCAACTTTTGCGACTGGCGAAGTTGTTCTTCCGTCTTCTGCAAGACACGTCGAGACAGCACCTGTTCGGTGACATCGATACCGTGGGTGATGATTCCCGACACCTTGCCCTCAATATCTCTCAGCGGGTGGTAGACGAAGTTGATATATCGCGGCTCGTTTGGCGCACCGCTCTCGCTCCTGAGTTCCACGGGCATTTCGTTGCCGATGAAGGGGACGCCGGTTTGGTAGACGCTATCAAGCAGTTCAACGAAACCCTGGCCCTCCAGCTCCGGAAAGGCTTCGCGCACTGTCCGCCCAATCAGGTCACGGGAGCTCACGAGTACGTTGTAAGCGCTATTGGCTAGTTCGAAGATGTGCTCGGGACCACGAAGCGAAGCGATAAACGCCGGCGCATTCGTGAAGATATCCACGAGCCGCGCTTTTTCACTCTCTAGTTCGAGCAATAACCGTCGCAACTCGTCTTCCGCCTGCTTGCGATCGGTAGTGTCGGTCACAATCCCAGTGTGGCGAATCAGTTCGCCGGCGGAGTTCCGGACTTGGAACCCACGCACCCTGACCCAGCGAATTTCGCCATCGGGTCGCAGGATCCGATACTCGACATCGATCTCGGGCGAATCCTGTTTAAGACCGGCGAAGGCTTCTGCGACTCGTTGCGCGTCTGCCGGGAAAATGAATTCGCTCCATTGCTCAGGATGGGTGTAGAGACTCTCCACGGAGCGTCCCCAAATGCGTTCGAAGGCCGGGCTGATGTAATGCAACACGCGCATGTCGGCCGAACGAATCCAAAATACATCGGTGATGTGGTCGGCGAGTTGTTTAAAGTTTTCGTCACTTTCGCGAAAAGCATTTTCCGCGCGCTTCCGCTTGGTGATGTTCTGCAGCGTTCCATACAAGCTGAGGACGCGACCGCCTTCGTCCTTTCGGGGAACCGCCATCGCGTGCAAATGGACTAGTTCGCCGTCAGGTTGGACCACGTCAAGCTCGTAATCTTGAGCTTCGCCCGACTCAATTGACCGAGTCACGTTGGCCTCCAACTTCGCCCGGTTATCGACGTCAAAGAGCTCGGCGTACGCCACGTAGTTAGGAGGAGGCCCGAGTTGCGGATCACGTCCAAAGATCTCGAAGATTTCGGGCGACCAGGCGAATGCCTCAGTGCCAACTTCCCAGCTCCAATCTCCGATCTGACCGATCCGTTGAGCGTCGTGCAGACGTCGCAGCGTGCGCTCGATTTCCTGAGCGGAATGCTTGCGCTCGCTGATGTCCTGACAGGTGCCCACGGCGCGAGAGGGCTGGCCCAGGTAATCGTAAAAAACCTGCCAACGTTCCTCCAGGAACCTAATCTGCCCATCGGGCAATCGGATCCGGTGTTGAATTGAGAAAGGCCCGTTTTCCCCAATCGATTCGCGAAAGGCCGCGCTGACTGTGTCTCGGTCCTCCGGATGAACAAGCTTTACAAACTCCTCATGGGTCTCATGAAACTGGTCACGGCCAATTCCAAAGATTCGATATGTCTCAGCCGACCAGGTCACGGCCATTGTCTTGATGTCAGTTTCCCAACTTCCCACTCTGGCGACTGTCTGGGCAGCTACCAGGCGAGCGCGTTCAAACTCGAGTCTGGTAGCCAGCTCGCGTTGTGCCTGCTCGCTTTCGCGCAACGCGTGTTCGTCCTGCTTACGCTCGGTGATGTCACGCAGGGTGGAGACGATGTAGGTCTTCCCGTCGCTGGGAAAAGTTGAAACGGAAACTTCCACGTCGAAAGGCGTTGAATCCTTTTTCAGAGCCGTAAATTCGTAGTGCGTAGGGGCGGCTTCGCCGGTACGACGGAGGTGGGTGAAGTTAGCCATTCGCTCATCGTCATCGCGATGGCGAAGTTCTGAACCGTGCTTTCCGATGAGTTCATCCGGCGATTCGTAACCGAAGAGGTGGGCCATCGCGTTGTTAGCGAAAACGATGTGGTCATTATCTTCGACGACGATGCCGTCACGCGAGGCATCGAAGATTGCTGCCAGCAACGCCCGGCTGTCGCGCATTGCCGCCTCGGCCTGCCCGCCACTGATCGTTTCATTTTTCACTAACAATGGTGTTCGCGCGGAGGGATTTGAATAACAACTGAGCGTCGTCAAAAAACGCGCTCATCGGATGAATGTTCGCAGGGGATTGACTGTGCCGCGCCGGCTGAGTCGGGAGCCGTTTCGCAACCCCGAAAGAAGCCGGGAAGTCGGGCGTTGCAAGAGATGGTCGACTCGCACCGAGGGCGTAATGCCATCGGCCAGAGATGCTTCGGGCGGCATTTTGCCTGCGACGATGAACAACAT
>JANLZV010000067.1:0-2435 GCA_031366425.1 Pyrinomonadaceae bacterium
GAAAACTTCACCGAGTGGGCCGCGAAAAACGATGCTACTAAGCTTGTGCCTTTCATCAACGGACGCGTCATTCGGGGCAACTATCCGGAAGAGATTCACCCGGACAAAAATCGTCTGCATTTCCATTTAGAAATTACACCAGACAACAAAGAAGTTTGGACCGACCTGTTGGGTGAGCCCCAGGGCGCACATCGTCCAGTCACTTTCAGTGTCGGATTGGAAAACCAATCACCCATGGATAGCGTCTTTGGCGAGGGCCATTACGTCCCGCTCACCGTGATCTCACCTCTTTACGGTTGGATCGCGCTGGCAGTGGTCTTGTTCACGCTGATTCTGTTTATGTGGCTGGCGCGCAAGACCAATATCATTCGCGAACCCGGCCCTAATCCCGGGGGCGGAAAACTGAAGCCTTATAACCTCGGGCGGACGCAGATGGCGTTTTGGTTCTTCCTGATCTACGTCTCATATCTCGTAATCTGGTTAATCACTGATGCCCTCGACACGATCACGCCGTCGCTGCTCGGCCTGATGGGAATCAGCGCGGGGACTGCCTTAAGCGAAGCCCTCATCGATTCAGGGAAGGACACGGCGCAGGGCGGACAGGTCTCGGATCTCTCTGCCGAAACGCAACCGCTGCAACAAAGCATTACTCAACTCGAGACGCAGCTGGCTGAAGTAAACGCTAAAACTACTTTGTCTGCGGAAGATGTCGCTAACCGTGACGCACTGAATAAACAAGTCACGGACGCTCGCACTCGGCTGGCCCAGGTCAATCAGCAACTCCAGGCGCTTTCGCCCGGGACGAAGTCAAATATGTCGGTAGGCTTTCTGCGCGATATTCTCGCCGATGCCAACGGCTATAGCTTTCATCGCTTTCAGATATTCGCCTGGACGATTGTGCTCGGGATTATTTTTGTTTCGTCCGTCTACAACAGTCTATCAATGCCTGAGTTCAGCGCCACCCTGCTCGGGTTAATGGGCCTTAGTTCGGGGACCTACATCGGCTTCAAGTTTCCCGAGCAGAAGCAGTGAACTACTAGCGAGCAAATCTTGAAGTAACAAAACGTCGACGCGGTTTTGTTTTCAACGGCGGGAGAGGTACGCGAGCAAGCACGCCCGCGTACCTCTTTGTTTCGGTAGGAAGTGGAACACGTTTCGAACGCGATTGATTCCTCGTATCGCCCCGGACCCACGATCTATTGCAGCACGAAGTTGTAAGTGATCACGCCGGACACTTTGACCGCCTGGTCCCCAATTTTTGTTGGGGAGAACCGAGCGCCATACGCTGCCTGTTGCGCGGCGGAGGAAAGCATTGCACTCCCCGAAATCGTCTTCGCCGAGACCACCGTGCCGCTCTCATCGATCAACACCTGGACGCTCACTGTCCCCTGAATCCCCATCCGCTTTGCCAGAGAGGGATATGGCGGTTTCGGCAACAGTAGCGCCTGGCTGTTGATTACACTCTTGTGAACAATCTTAGGTTTCGGCTTTTCAACGGGGGGAACCGGCGGCGGATCCACTTTGATTACGACCGAGTTGTCGCCCCCAGTACCCGGCCCGGTGTTGTTCCCGGGTCTGCCGGGTCCAGCAACACCGACCGGATCAGTGTTGCGGTCGCCGATACGAAACGGCACACCATCAGGCACTGGAGGGTTGGTATTGGCCCGTGCCGAGATGTTCTCCGGCACAAGATCAGGCCGGTTTGGGGTGGCCATTGGATCTCGCCGCACAGCGACGTTGGCCTCGTTAGCATGCGATCGAGGCGTGGTCGTGTTTCGAATAGGCGCGGCAGCCGGCGTTTGGACCAGATCAACGGGTGGCAACATCACGACGATTTCGGTGTTCTGATCTTCGAGTCGCGCGTCATAAGCATAGATACTGATGACGCCGGCAACCACGAAGAGCAGTGAATAGGTAACGGCGGTAAGAAGCACAAACGACCCGCGACGTTTGAACTCGCGCGTATGCGAGCTGGACTCGATTAGATTATTAAACATTTGATCCTCCCTGTGATGGTGCCATTCGGGTCGCATGACCCTTCTCGCTCACATTAGACTCCGCCTCTCTGCGCATGTTCCCAGTCCACAGCCGAAGCCCGACCGTAAGGGAGGGCTCCCGCCGGATTGCCTGAAAGAGCCCTCCCTTACCGTCGGGCTTCCGCTCTTGCTGTTTGTCCTGATAGGATTGCCCCGCTCTTCACACCCCCGTATTTCAGGAGAAGAACGAATGGCGACCAGGGAAGCCCTTGCGGAAGAACTGAACCCGTTTGAGATTGCCAAGCAGCAGTTTAATCGCGCGGCCGACTACCTAAATCTCGACGCTTCGCTGCGCAACGTTTTGCAGAGTCCCAAGCGCCAGTTGATCGTTTCGATTCCGGTCAAGATGGACGGAGGCGAGGTGCAGGTTTTCGAGGGCTATCGAGTCCAGCACAACAT
>JANLZV010000092.1:0-2341 GCA_031366425.1 Pyrinomonadaceae bacterium
GAAAGTTCACCGTTCAGACTTGAAAGCATGAGGTAGCGATCGTTTAGAGGCGGGCACCGCCCGCCGGTTTAACCATCGCTACCAATCATCTGCTTCCAATCTTAAGACAGCGGGCTATGCCCGCCTCTAAACGATCCTGAACGACCCGCTTTCGACTTGAGACTTGGGACTTGGGACTTGAGACTGATTCATGTGTGGCATTTGTGGAGTTTGGGAATACGGCGCGGCGGTGGGGCGTGTCGACGTTTCTCTGATCCGGCGGATGCGCGACGAGATGACGCATCGTGGTCCAGACGCCGCAGGGGAACTCCTCTTCGATCAGGAGCGCGGAGGATTTGGGTTCCGCCGCTTGTCGATCATCGATCTCTCCGACGCGGGCCACCAACCCATGCGCGCCTGTACTGGCCGGCAATGGTTGGTCTTCAATGGCGAAATCTATAACCACCTTCAGCTCCGGGAGCAACTTGAAAATCGCGGCCACGTTTACCACTCGCAAACCGACAGCGAGACCATCCTTCACCTCTACGAAGAGGAAGGGCTAGAGCTGCTCAATCACCTTGAAGGTGATCATGCGATTGCAATTTGGGATGCTGACCGCGAACAACTTTTCCTCGCTCGCGATCGCATCGGAGTTAAACCGCTTTACTTCTATCATCAAAACGGCCGTTTCATTTTTGCCTCCGAAATTAAGGCAATCCTGCAACATCCTGCGGTGACGCCCGAGATCGACGAGGAGTCGCTCTACCATTACCTGACGTTTCTTACCACGCCGCCGCCGAGTACGTTGTTCCGCCATATCCACAAGCTGCCTGCCGGACATTTCCTGACTTTGGATCGAGCCGGTGAGCTGCAGGTGACCCAATACTGGGACGCGCTTCCTCCCGTTTCAACGGTGTACCCGGAGCCATCCGCGGAATCGCGGCAAGTCGAGATTCTCTCGCTGCTGCGCGCTTCGATAAAGAAGCGAATGATGTCTGACGTGCCTTTCGGAGTTTTTCTTTCCGGCGGCGTTGATTCGTCCGCCAATGTTGCGTTGATGTCCGAGTTGATGTCGCAACCTGTGAAGACCTACACAGTGGGTTTTAAAGACAACGAATACCTAAATGAACTTGACTCGGCGCGGGCCATCTCAAAGCGGTTCGCCACCGACCACAGTGAGGTGATGATCGGCGCAAAGGAAATGGAGGAGTTTCTGCCGCAGTTGGTGTTTCATCAGGATGAGCCAATTGCCGACCCGGTCTGCATCCCGCTTTACTACGTTTCAAAGCTGGCAAAAGAGGCGGGGACAACGGTGGTCCAGGTGGGAGAAGGCGCAGACGAAATCTTCGCCGGCTACGAATGGTTTGGAACATACGTTCGCATCAACGAAAGATTTTGGAAGTACGCCCAAAACCTGCCGCCGGCGGCGCGCCGGTCGGTTGCGGCACTGGCTGCACCCTTTCTCGAAAAAGCCTTTAAGGGAAGGAACAGGGCCGATCTCATGCGGAGATTTGGCGCCGGCGAAGCACTCTTCTGGGGCGGGGCCGTAGTCTACGACGAAGTATTCAAGGCACGTATTCTTTCATCCGAGATGAGGGCGCGCTCGAATGGCCTTTCATCCCACAGCGTGGTGCAAAACTATCTCGAGCGCATCGCTCAAGCTCGACCGGAATCAGATTTTGCGTCGCGCATGACCTACCTGGAGTTGAAGCTACGCTTGCCGGAGTTGCTGCTCATGCGTGTGGACAAGATCACGATGGCCACATCGGTCGAAGCGCGCGTGCCTTTCCTCGATCACCATCTGGTGGAATATGCCGCGAGTATTCCCGTCGATCTGAAGATAAACGGCAAAAGTGGCAAGCACATTCTGAAGCAGGCGCTGGAAAAAGTTCTGCCTTCCGACATGCTTTACAGTCCCAAGCGCGGTTTTGGTGCGCCCATCCGTGAGTGGTTTCGCGGCCAGACCGGTGACATGCTTGACGGCCATTTAATGGACTCGACTTTGCGCCGCCGCAACTTTTTTGACTATTCATTTATTGCTCAACTAGTCGATGAACATCGCCGCGAAGTGCGCGATTGGAGTTTCCAATTGTGGTGTTTGCTTAATCTCAGTTTATGGTACGAGCGTTGGATCGACCCTAATTGAGAAGGAGTAGAGGATCCTTTGAATGATTCATTAATCGAGCAGGCGGGTGAGACACTCGTGATTCCCACACCGGAGTCGCCGCTGTCAGCGCCGGGGACGTCTGGCCTTCCGTTCCAGGTAGCGACGCTCTTCGGCGCCCGACTTCTGATGGGAGTTAACAGTGTGGTCACGGGCGTGATCGTGGCTCGCTGGTTGGGTGTGAAGCAACTGGGCGCG
>JANLZV010000122.1:0-5304 GCA_031366425.1 Pyrinomonadaceae bacterium
GCGGCAATCACTAAGGAACTCATCCGGCGCGAATTCATCGTTGACTACCGGCCCGGCGCGGGCGTGCGCATCTCGCCCCATTTCTATAACACCGATCAGGAACTCGAACTCGTAATTCGCGAGCTTAAGACTATTCGCGACACGCGCGCCTACGCCGTTCACGAAGCTGGTGCCGCCTTCTAACGATTCGGTCACTGTTTATGACTAACGAATACGGCGGTAACGCCCCGCTCTCATACAATAAATATCTGCGCGTAGCTGATCTGATCGGACTTCAGGATTGTCTATCTGATCCGCAACATCATGATGAATTACTGTTCATCACCATTCATCAGGCCTACGAACTTTGGTTCAAACAGATGCTCCATGAGATTGATCTGGCGATTCGTTTGATGACCGAAGGCCGGTTGGTAGCCGCGGCGCGCGCGCTCCGGCGCGTAGTGGAAATTGAAAAACTCCTGATCCCACAAATTCACATTCTGGAAACGATGACTCCCATCAGTTTTCTTGGCTTCCGCGATCAACTCAATCCGGCGAGCGGTTTTCAGTCAATGCAGTTTCGAGAGATTGAGTTTGCCTCCGGCTTGAAGCTGGAACCCATCCTCAAAGAGTTTCTCACCGATGATTTTGCTTACAAACGTTTGCAAAGCCGTTTCACCGCGCCTTCTTTGGCAGACGCGTTTTATGCGGCGCTGAGTGCGCGCGGACTCGATGCGCCGGCTATCGACGACGGAGCCGACGAGCAGGAACGCAAGACGGCTTATGGAAAACGCTCGCGCGCAGTGCTCGAAGTTCTCTCGCACTTCGAAGATCGCAACGAAGAGTTTCAACTTGCTGAAGCCCTGCTGGAACACGACGAATACTTCGCGCTCTGGCGTTCGCACCACATTAAAATGGTTGAGCGGATGGTGGGGGCGAAACGCGGCACCGGCGGTTCGGAAGGCGTGGGATATTTGAAAACGACGCTCGACAAAAAGTTTTTCCCGGAGATCTGGGAGGCGCGCACCTACCTCGACACGAAACACGGCGCTACTGGCTGTCCCTTTGCCACTTCAACCTAGCGGTTAAGCTTTTCCGATGGCCCATCGGTACCGTTGCTGGGGTTAGCGTCCGTGGTAGAATCTCGTGAACTTGAAAATTGGAGTGATATCATGACACGGAATGTTCAATATGTAACGGACGCAAACGGCGAACGAACGGCGGTGATTCTACCGCTTGAAGAGTACCAGGAGTTGGTAGAGGACCTTCACGTCAGCCGCGTCGCTGAAGAGATAAAAGACGAACCTCGGCGTCTGTTTATCGAAGTTGTCAATGAGCTACGCGAAGCCGGCGAGATCGATGGATAACCTCATTCATATCAGCTCGCGCGCGGAAAGGGAGTTGAAGCGGCTCGACAGGCAAATAAAAAACCGCGTAGTTACCGCTTTGCTAAGCCTCATAAACGATTCACGACCTCCGGGTTGTCTCAAAGTCAAGACCTCTGATCGATTGTGGCGGATTCGAGTGGGTGATTGGCGCGTGGGATATGAAATCGACGATCTCGCTCACACCGTAACTATCATCACTATCGGTCATCGCAATGAGTTCTACGATTAACTGATTTCGACCCGAGGGCTTCTCTTGAGCGTCCAATTTCCCGAACGCTTCAACATGGCTGACTATTTCCTCTACCACAACGTGGAGGAAGGGCGGGAAAATAAAGTCTGTCTATATTTCGAGGACGAAACTCACACTTATGGCGACACGGTGCGCCGGTCGAATCAAGTCGGCAACGCTTTGCGCTTGTTGGGCGTGGAGATTGAAGATCGGGTTCTGATTGTGTTGCCGGATTGTCCGGCGTTTGTTTGGACCTGGTTTGGTGCGGCCCGCATCGGCGCGGTGATCACGATGGTAAACCCCCTCCTGCCTGCGGAGGATTATCAGTATTACCTCGAATACACACGCGCGCGCGTAGCTGTCATTCACGAATCGCTGCTCCCAGTCTTTCGTGAAGCCGTTCGTTCAGCTCGTCACCTTCGCGCCGTACTGGTGGTGGATGACGCGGGTGACCTCGCGCAAACTGTTAGTCTGCGAACCGATGAGCAGCAATCTGAAGGCTCCGCTCGTTCATCAGTCGCCTGGTGTTCATTCGCGGAGGCCGTAAATGCGGCGGAAACCGAATGCACCGCGGCGGACACGCATCGCGACGACATCGCCATCTGGCTCTTCACTTCAGGCTCAACCGGTCATCCCAAAGGCGCGGTCCATCTGCAACATGACCTGCCATTCAACACTGAAGTCTTTGCGAAAACTACTGTCGGAGTAAACGAAGACGATCTCACCGTTTCCGTCCCGAAACTGTTTTTTGGCTACGCCACCGGAACAAACCTGCTGTTTCCGTTTGCCGTCGGCGGCGCCACCGCGCTTTTCTCCGAACGCTCCACACCGGAGAAACTTTTCCAAATGGTTGAGCGTTACCGGCCCACCATTCTGACGACGGTGCCGACCATGATCAATTTGATGCTTAACTCTCCTGACACTGAGCGTCGGGATCTCTCGAGTTTGCGTTTCTGTTATTCAGCCGGCGAAGCCCTGCCAATCGAACTCTACACGCGCTGGCAGAAAACTTTCGGAGTGGAGATTTACGATGGTATCGGTTCTGCCGAAATGTTTCACATCTACATTTCGAACCGCCCGGGCGATGTAACTCCGGGCAGTCTTGGAAAAATCGTTTCGGGTTATGAAGCGAAGATTGTCACCGCAGCTGGAACCGAAGTAGCGACCGGCGAGATGGGTACTTTGAAAATCAAAGGAGACTCGGCCGCACTCTGTTACTGGAATGCTCACGAAAAATCGAAGGAGACATTTGCCGGCGACTGGTGCACCACAGGGGATCAGTTTCACCTCGATGAAGCCGGTTATTACTGGTATCACGGCCGCACCGACGACATGCTAAAAGTGTCCGGCATTTTCGTGGCGCCGGCTGAAATCGAAAACTGTCTCCTGCAACACGAAGCGGTCCTCGAGTGTGCGGTGATTGGCCACGATGGAGGCGACGGCCTGATAAAGCCCAAAGCTTTTGTAGTGCTTCGGAAAAATGCTGACAACTTAAACAGCACACTTGCTGTAGAACTGAAGGAGTTCGTCAAGTCGCATCTTGCCGTTTACAAGTATCCGCGCTGGATTGAGTTTGTGGATTCGATGCCGAAAAACGATCGCGGCAAAATAGATCGCCGGCGTCTGAAAGAACGCACATAGCGCCGAATAGTCTTTCATTGCGGCCGGGCGGTCGCACACTAACGTTCCCAAAACTCTGCCGCCTGAGGTCGGGCTTGCGAAGTTTGCAGACTCCCCAAGTTCAGGCGGCAGAGCTGTGTGCCGAAAGCTGGACCACCCGTTCCAACTCTCGGCACTGGGCTGATGAAACCTACTGACTCTTCTTTGCCGGGTCAGCCGGTTTCGCCGAAGCCTGTTTCAACTTCTCGTTTGCTCTGGCAAAGTTTGCCGCAAAAATCGCGGCGTTCTGATCGTTGTTCTTTTGGCCCAGCAGGCTCGCCTTCTCGTAGAGTGGGGCAGCCAAATCCATTCGTCCCCCGCGCTCATACTCTTCAACCCTCCAGCTTACGGCTGGCCGTGAAAGATTGTGACCAAGCGGCCAGAGTTGGTGACGGACGGGCGCAAATGACCGGCGTTAGCGAGGGCGGTGTTCGAGATTGTAGTCGCGCAGACGGCGGTAAAGCGTCGAGGGAGAGATGCCGAGAATCTCCGCGGTCTTGCCTCGATGCCAGCCGGTCTGCTCAAGTGCTGAAAGGATTTGTTGACGTTCGGTGTCGCGCAGTGAACCTGTGGGAGCATTAACGCCGGCGACGGGAATAGGCGACCCGGGATCAATGCCTGGCGTGACGAGAGCGCCGGCCACCGGAATTGAAGCCGCAACCGCCGGTGGTCGCATCACTTCCGGGGGGAGTTCCGCGGTCGTAATCCTTCCATTGTTGGAAAGAATCACGGCGCGCTCAAGACAATTTTTTAGCTGTCGCACATTTCCCGGCCAGGCGTATGCCCGCATAGCATCGAGCGCCTGAGGCTCGATTTCCGGAGGCGTCGTGCCGCCCACGTGGTTCAAAAGATAACGGGCCAGAGGTTCGATGTCTTCCGGTCGATCGCGCAATGGCGCGAGGTCGATCTGAAAACCATTGATGCGGTAGAGGAGATCAGATCGAAACGATTCATTTGCCACGACCGATTCGAGGTTGCGATTAGTGGCGGCCACGATGCGCACATTGACTTCAACTTTACGCACGCCGCCCACCCGGAAAAACGTTCTCGTTTCAATCGCGCGCAACAGTTTGGCCTGCAGTTGCGCCGGCAGCTCAGTCACTTCGTCAAGAAACAGCGTGCCCCCGTCGGCAAGTTCAATCAGCCCGAGCTTCCGTCCCTTGGCTCCGGAAAACGCGCCGGCTTCGTAACCAAACAATTCCGACTCCAACAGCGACTCCTGGAAAGCTGCGCAGTTGATATCAATAAACGATCCGTCGGCGCGATTTGAGAGACGATGAATCGCGTGGGCGATGAGTTCCTTGCCGGTGCCGCTCTCGCCGGTGATTAGGACTGACGCATCGGATGGCGCCACGCGTTCAACCAGGCGCACCGCCTCAGTCATCGCATCAGATACCGAAACTATTTCCGGCAATACAGATTGCCGGGCGAGTTGCTCGCGTAAGCGCAGATTGTCTACCCGCAGGCGTCGCTTTTCGGCCGCTTGCTTCACGCGCACATCGAGTTCAGTAATGCGGTAGGGCTTGGTTAGATAATCGTAGGCGCCCAGCTTCATGGCTTCGACCGCAGTTTCTACGGTCGCCTGCCCAGTTAGCATGATCACTTCAGGCGGGTTCGGACGTTCGTGTACCCGACGCAAAACTTCCATGCCGTCAATGCGCGGCATGTTGATATCGCAAAGCAACACGTCAACGTTGCTCTCTTCGAGCTTCCGCAAAGCTGCTTCGCCATCGGGGGCCGATTGCACCCGGTAGCCCAATCGCTCAAGTTCCTTCTGCAGGACCAGACGAAGATTCGCTTCGTCTTCAGCAATTAGGATTCGCGCTGTCTTCAGCTCACTCAACCTCTGGTCTCTCCATCCTGGTTCATAGCCGGAAGTGTCATGGTGAAAGTTGTGCCAACACCGATAGTGGATTGCACGTCGAGACTACCGCCGTGCTCCGTTAAGATACCATAACAAACTGCCAAGCCGAGACCCGTGCCCTTGCCCACTTCTTTGGTCGTAAAAAACGGTTCGAAGATTTTTGGAATCGTGTCAGCGGGAATGCC
>JANLZV010000185.1:0-2230 GCA_031366425.1 Pyrinomonadaceae bacterium
CGGTTGCGCGGTTAAGAGACTCGATTGCCAGATACAAGACGCTTGACGATCAGCAAAAGGCGGATGGGAAGTTGCCGCCCGCCGTTAAATCCTCTCCTTCGGTTACGCAGGTTGCTACTTCCCGCAGTGGGGGAACTGGAAAGGCAAATTCGGTGTCGGATATCATCAAACTGCACAAAGCGGATATCCCCAAGGAGCAGATCATCGAGATCATCAAAAGCGCACCGCTCGATTTTAATCCGGTAGATGTACAGACCGTACTGGCAATCAAAGAGGCTAATCTACCCATTGAAGTGCAGAATGAAATGCGCAAGAAAGTGGGGGCGGCTCCGATTCGTCCCGTAGCCCGGCCTGCGACCCCGCCGGCTGCTCCCAAAAAACAGACAACCAAATAGTCACAATTCTAAAAACTTCCATGACACGGCGAAAATGGTTGGCAATCGCGGCGGCGGCTTCAGTCCGTGGCCAGGACAAGGACTGGCTCAACAAGCGCGGCGCGGCGCGGGACAGGTTGACTCAAGTCTTGGAACAGTTGCCGGTGAACCCTTCAGCCAAGGCGGTAGATTCCGCTTTGAGCGGCATTCGTGGCGCCCTTGATTTGGATATCAGCCTGGGAGATGCCTATTATTTGAGACAACTTTGTCTCAAGCGTCTGAAGAAGGATGAGGCGCAGCAGAGTAGAGATCTGGCGGCGGCCAAACGGTACGGATCAGAAGCACTGGCGGAAGGGTTGGACCCTTTCCAATTGGCCGTGCCGAAACTCCACGCCGATCTGGGTCTTGTGGAGCAGAAGTGGGCGCTGGTAGTTGGAGCCAGCAAGTTCAATCCTGAAACTGGCGCCTCTCCTTTGCACTACGCCGACGCCGATGCCACTGCTTTTGCCGAGTTGCTGCGCGACCCGAAAGTGGGCCGCTTCCCGCCGGCACAGGTTTTTCTTTTGACGAACGGCCAGGCGACTACCGCGCAAATCAAGGCGCGGCTAAACACCATTGCCCGGCGGGCGGGGAGCAGGGATGTGGTGGTGGTGTACTTTTCCACCCACGGATCTTCGCGGGCTGACGATCATCGAGGCGTCAGTTATTTGTACACATATGATACGGATGTTTCCAGCCGTGACTCCATTTTTGGGACTGCTCTCCCGATGGTGGACATATCCGGAATGCTGGTGAACCGCTGTCTGGCGCAAAGAACTGTCAGTATTTTTGACACCTGCCACAGTGGCGCGGCTAATCCAGGACAGTCGCTATCGGACGAGGACATGAAGCGGCTGCGTGAAGGAGCGGGGAGGTATGTGCTCAGTTCCTGTCAGGCGGATCAATTGGCATATGAGGCGGATGGTCATGGTTATTTCACTGGCGCCTTGATTCGCAAACTTCGGGAATCGAAGGGATGCGTCCAACTGAAAGACCTGTTCCAGGTTGTGCGAGCAGAAGTTGGGGCCTCGGTCTTAAAGAAGCATGGCAAGAACCAAACTCCGACGATGCTGAAGAGTGATAGTGCCGCGGAGATTGTTTTGGGCATCGCTCCTGGGCAGACGGCCGAAAAATGCAACGGCTAATTGGAATGGTGTTCGTTCATTTTTGGGTTTTCGACATTTAATTCAATAATCAATACAATGAGCATGCCTAGGAGGAGTCCGTTCCAACCCAACCAAAGAATGTTGAAATACATCATTCCGGCGCTTATTAAGAAGAGAACAAACGCTGCGATGGCAACGTGGATGAACTTGTCCCGAACCGTTTTTGCAGGAGATCTGAATTCAAAAAATAGCAAGATCACACCAACCAGGACGTCGAGTATGAAAATTTTCCAGCGTGGCCATTCGCGGAGGAAGTCGCCGGAAAGTTCAGCTTCCACTGCCGCGGCATTGAGCGCGATGCCAGAAATCTCACCCGCCGGTCCCAGGTGTTCGTCCTTGTGGTGGAATGATCCACCGATCAGGGCGATTTGGTTTTCTAATACCTTGGAGATTTCCTGATCGTTGAGGGTTAACTTTTCGCCCAATCTTGTTAAAGAGTTGTCGGAATGGCTGGCTGCTTCCTTGGGAGGCTTGCAGGCATCGAGAAATCTTCGCGCCGGAATCGGTCGGACCTTTTTCCTATGCATAAGGAAGACTTGTTCGGGGCCATGGTCCAGTTCGCTCCCCTTTGGCGGACGGTATTCTTCCGCCACCGCCCTAGCCCAGGTCTTCACAACCAAAGATTCCGAAGCACCCGTGGAAAGGGCGAAG
>JANLZV010000186.1:0-1977 GCA_031366425.1 Pyrinomonadaceae bacterium
TGCGTCGCGGATCCAGACGCGCTTCCCGTTGCGATTCATAGTTACCTGACCAATCAACCATCTGCGGCCGTCGATTGTATTGTCCGTAGATGACGATGCAAGCAGACTGAGTCGGATTTTTGCTGACCGCATTAGCGTACGATTCGAGATACTCGGCATCCAGTTCGCGGTCGTTCTCCAGTCCGAACCTTCGATACTGAGATGCCGGCAGAAATCCCTGTTCAAAAAACTTCCAAGCGGAATCAGGATTCTGGACATAGCCGATCCGCGCGTCGGGGCGCGGCGTGGGGGTCGTTCCGGGTGGCACGATCCACATTTCCTGAGTCAGGTGTTCAGCTACGCCGCCATCAACAATGACCACGCGGTCCCTCGGCAACCCGCGAGTCTGAACGAGGTACTGTTTCATCCGCATCGCCAGGCTATGCGACAGGCCCGGCAGGTCTCGTTGCGTGCGGTAGACGACGAGGAAGGCCTTCGACGTCGGAGCGGTCATAAGCTCGATCGCGATATTGTCGAGTCGGGCTTTCAGGTCAGATAGTTGTATGTCACCAAACTCGTCAACTTTTCTAGCGACGTTCGGTTCTGTTTGGGCGTAGGCGTATCCGAAACTCGCGAACGCGAGCGCCAACAGAAACACGATCTGGCTTAACCGGCGATGCCACATAGCTTCAGTACATTCTCGTCAGTTCGATTCCGGTGTAATAGGCCTTGAGGATTTGTTCCGAGGTGAAACCCTGGCGCGCGAGTCCGTAAGCGCCAACCTGGCACATGCCCACTCCGTGACCCCAGCCGCGACCAATAAACGCAAAACCGACTACGCGTCCGTCGTCGTCATATTTGCGATCGATCACAAAAAGTTGTTCGCGCAGGCCCAGCGCGGAACGAATCCTTCCGCCACGCACGTGCGTGGTTGAATTAGTGCCGATCACTTCCAGGTCCGTCACCCGGCGAGATCGTCCGCGCGAGACTACTCGCAGATCGGTGAGCGTGCCAATGCCGCCGGCGGCCCGGCCCAGACGAGACTGCACCTGACCGGGTGACAGTTCGGTGGTCCAATTTGAAAATGGAGAGAAGCGATCCGCCGCCGCTCCGTTTGGCGCCGGCTTCACTTCCAGGTAGTCAACCTCGCCTGCCGGGTTCACATGAAAAATGACTGCTTCACCGCCGACGAGGGCGACGGCGCGCACGGGATACACGCCTTCGCCGATCTGACGAAACAAAAAAGCGTCTTCGCTGATCTTGACTGGAATGTCTTTGCCTTTGGCGCTGCGCAGGATCAGACTGTCGTCAGCAGTCGGACGCGCGGTCCCTTTCTGAAGTTGAAGGAGACCTCGCGCTTCGAGTATCCGAGCGATCGAGTGGAGCGCGCGAAATCGTGACAAAGGTTCACGCGCGCCGATCGTCGCGTCGGGGAGAACAGGTAGATAGCCGTCGCGGACGAGCATCGCCACATCGGATCGATTCGACTCAGGAACATCTTTCGCATCGCGTACCGCCAGAAAGTAATCAACGTCCGCACTGTTCAATAAGGTATTGGCACGGCTCTCACCGAAGACAGCTGAACTTAACGCTGTGGCAAACGCGGGCGGCCGGTTTACTTCTTCGGTCACCGTCGGTGCGGTTTGATTGGCGAGCCGCGCAGTCGAAGCCAACCAACTGCGCACTTCCGCTACCGGCGTGGCAGCCTCGGCCCACGAATCCGAGACACGCAGTTTTAGCGAAGTGAAATTCTGTAGATAGAGCAGAGCCGCGTCGCGCGCGACCGGAAGATTTTGCGCGTCCTTCAATTCCGCCGGTTCACGACTGGTCTTGATCATGAAGGGCGCGAGCGCTGCGCGCCCCTCGGCGGCACACTCGCGACCGATCGCATATGGCAGCGGGCCGTTGAAAATATTTGCCGCGTCTTCCGTGCGCCCGCCACACGTCGAAGTGTAGAGCGCATTGATCGGCTCGCCGTCGTAGGTCGCAACGAGTCCG
>JANLZV010000147.1:0-4472 GCA_031366425.1 Pyrinomonadaceae bacterium
ATGCCGCCGGTGCTGCGTTCAAACGACGGCCGCAACACCGTCATCCGTCCCCTTGCGTATTGTCGTGAATCGGAGATCACAGCGTTTGCGGAGTTAAAAAAGTTTCCGATTATTCCGTGCGACTTATGTGGTTCGCAGCCCAATCTCCAACGCGCCCGCATCAATCGCCTGGTGACTGAGTTGGAAAAAGACATTCCCAACATTCGCAGTTCTATGCTGACAGCGTTGGGCAATGCCGTCCCGTCACACTTGTTGGACCATCAACTGTTCGACTTTAAAAACCTAAAAGTTGCAACCGGCGACGTTGAAGCGGAGCTTGATGTAGCGATGGGCCACCGGCACGACGATCTCAATCCAGCGTTGGTTTCGATCATGTAACTAGGGGCCAGCCGCGTCGCGGTTATGCTTTCGTTCGCCATGACAGCGAAGAAAAAACGAGAACTAGATCTGAGCGCTTTCCCGCCCGGCACCTTTGGAGAATACTCGACCCTCGTTTGCCTCGCCTGCACTTTCGGTATTTTTACCAAGCAACTTGGGTTAGCTCCGCGCACTGCCTATTCAGAAATTCGCAAGTATTCGCCCAGCGTTGCTGAGTTGACTGCTCCGAAAGCGTCGCCTCCATTTTTTGACAGCGCAGAAAAGAACCCGCATTGCCCTTACTGCAATGCGGCTAAACGATGGCACGCCCGCCTCGACACAGTTCGCATCGACGGCGGCAAATCGAGCGATGCCGCCCGCCGTAAACTGGTTAAAGGGCTTCCACAAAAGGACAATCAGTTTCAGGTTATCGAAACGAAAACCGATAAGCGCTCAGTTTTTTTCAACTGGCTCGACAGCCTCGATCAAACTCTCGAAGGCGATGACGCGTGGCTACTTCAAACCACGCGGGCCTATCTGGTGCGGCTTGAGCCCAAAACCGATTGGGGCGAGGTGTTCACAGATGTGCGCGCAGTACGTCGTTCACAACGGCTGACGGAGGGTTGGGAAAAAGACGGCGTGAGATTGTTCCTGGCGCCGACGCTTTATCATGAAACTTTGGCCGTGCAATACCTGATCAGCCGTTCACACGTTCATGGCGGCCATACTCTCGAAGGGCGGCTCACCTTGCAGGAATTAATTCGACACTTGCGGTACGGAGGCTACCTCGACATGAAGGGAATTGCTCACGGCGATCAGTTTGAGATATTCGAAAAGCTGATTGAGACTCTGGCCGGAGGCGCGGGAAATGTGACCGTCTATCACATCGTTGACCGGACTGATTTTCTGGAGAAAGTGAAATCAGTCTACGCGCGCTACGCTTCATAGTTACTTTGGCGGTTCCCGTCGGTAATGGTGAGTTACAGGTCGTCGACGTCCGAGGCCGATCGCATTTCGCGAGATGATCAGGGTAGGCGGCAACTGCCGGCGCTTGAATTCGTTGGCGGGAGACTCCACCCGGTTCAGAATATCGTAGACCATTACGGCATTGTTTCCGCTCGCAATGATCTCCTCGGGTGTGGCTTTCTGTTCGAAATACATTTGCAGAATTGGATCGAGCCGGTCGTAGGGCGGCAGCGATTGATCGTCAAACTGATCGGGTGCGAGTTCCGCTGAGGGACGCTTTTCTATGATCGCGTTTGGAATCACTTCACCGTCGCGGTTTAGTTCTCGGGCGAGGGCATAAACTTCGGTCTTCAATACGTCGCCAATCACCGCGAGCCCGCCGTTCGTATCGCCATACAACGTGCAATAGCCGAGGGCCAGCTCAGATTTATTTCCGGTAGACAGCAGCAAGCGTTCCTCGGCGTTTGAGATCGTCATCAGGATATTTCCGCGTAGACGCGATTGCAGATTTTCCGTCGCATGCGATTTGGAACCAGCGGCCGGCGCCGCAAGCTGAAGTTCTCTTAACAGCACTTCAAATGCGTTTGTGATCGGATGCTCGATTACCTTCATCCCCAGCCGCCGCCCTAACTCGATCGAATCGTCAATACTTGAAGCTGAGGAATAAGGAGAGGGCATCATAACCGCGAGCACGTTGGCGGCGCCCAGGGCTTCGCAAGCGAGCGCGGCCACTACTGCGGAATCGAGACCACCAGACAGTCCGAGCACTGCTTTGGTGAAGCGATTCTTGCGGGCGTAGTCATGGATGCCGAGCACGAGGGCACTGCGAATCGTGGACACGTCATCCCCGGGCAGACAACGCTCGTCCGCAACTCCGCAATCCAGATCAACCGTCCCGAAAAATTCCTCGAAGGGCGGGGCCTGAAGAATTATTTTGCCTTCACAGTCAGCCACGATGCTCGCGCCATCGAAAATGATGCCGTCGTTTCCGCCGACCAGGTTGACGAACACGATCGGAAGTTTTGACGTTCTGGCGCGATGCGAAACCATGGCGCAACGCTGGCCCATCTTTCCTTTATTAAACGGCGAGGCGTTAATCGAGAGCAGGAGCTCAGCGCCCATCGCGATCAACTCATCGGCCGGATCCTGGTGGTAAAGTCGCTGCTTCCAAAACGTTTTATCGTTCCAAAAGTCTTCGCACACGGCGACGCCGAGTTTACAGTCCCCGGCGGTGAACAATCGGCGTTCGCTCGCGGGTTCAAAGTAGCGCGGGTCATCAAATACGTCGTACTCGGGCAGCAACGTTTTGTCGGCAAAGCCGATCAGTTTTTGATCACGAATGATCGCGGCGGAGTTGAAGAGCCGGCGGCCGGTGGGTAGATCGTTGGGCCTGACGGTGCCAACGATCGCAGTCAGGCCTTTGGTGGCGGCGATGATTTTTTCCAACGGATGCAAAGCGCCTCGGGCTACGTCGCGATCAAGGAACCAGTCGAAGGAGGTGTAGCCTTGAACGGCAGCTTCAGGCAAAACGACGATGTCGGCATTGTCTTTGCGGGCCTGTTCGATGGCGCGCAGAATTCCGGCAGTATTGCTTTCGTAGTCGCCGTTGGTGGTGTTTATTTGTCCGACTGTGACGCGCATCTGCAAGGTTCGCCTGGCGATTCGGCGCTTCGTATATTAGAGAGCGCTGGGGTCTGGTTCCTGAAGTTTACCTGGGTCAGATCGTGCACGTTTCTCCCAGAAATCGCAAACTTGCGTCGGGTGCTGGTTGATGATGCGTATGAAGTCGCGCAAGAGTCTCAGATTGACTTACGCGGTGATCGGGAATACAAACGTCTAAATCGTTTGCCAATTACAAGGAAGCAAAGCCCCAGAAAAGGACTAGAAAATGAATTCATTTCCGATCGCGCGAAGGAATGATCTGGTAGTTGAAAAACTGCCGGACGAAGTGTTGGTTTATGACTTGAAGACTGACAAAGCTCACTGTCTTAATCAGACGGCGGCCTTGATCTGGGAAAGTTGCGATGGCAAGAAAACTGTCAGCGACATCGCCGCGTCATTGCAACACGAGCTTAAGTTGCCAGTGTCGCGTCAGATGGTGACGCTCGGCTTGGAGGAATTGTCGAGCTTTGGACTCTTGAACGAAGAGGCCACTACGCCGCCTAAAGTCCGCCTTTCGCGCCGGCGGTTGATTCAAAACCTGGGTCTCTCGGCCGCGCTCGCGCTGCCTTTGATTGTTTCGATCTCCGCGCCGGCCGCAGCGCAGGCCGGATCCACTACTGATACGTGTACTGCCAATCCAAGAGCAGATGGATGCCCCTGCATGATTGATTCTGATTGCGACGGCGGGAACTGCGATACGGGTTCAGGCCTCTGCCAATCTCTCAGACCGCAAAAGAAGGGAAAATAATCACGACTTAGCATTGGCAAAAACTCCTCCGGCGCAGTCGGCTGAGTCGGGGGAGTTGATCACCGCATTTGTTCTTGAAGAGTATTAGTTGAGTTTGTAGTCTCTCCTGACTCAAAGTTGAGCCGGCTCCCGCCTCTAAGTTATAGTTTCGCAGTCGCCAGCTGCGGAGGGGTCGCATAATTGGTAGTGCAGCGGTCTTGAAAACCGCCGGCCGAAAGGCTATGCAGGTTCGAGTCCTGTCCCCTCCGCCATTTCTTTTATGTTAGTCGTCTCTGGGCTAACTCGCTTCACGCTCGCTCTTCACCGCTCGGCCCTTCATCGACCAGACATTGCAGATGTGATCTTGTGTGAGTTGTCCCGCGACTGCAGCGTTGGTGAAGACGATGTCTGTTGCTAACATGGTTTCCGACCCGCTCTCGACGATTCAAATCATGGAGTTAACTGATTGCCGGATGACACATTCAGGAACGTTATCGTGATCGCAAACCTCGTCCTGGTCGATGCAGTTTCAATCCTCAAGCGGGTTTGGGACGTCCTCAATCATGCCATCCTCGGAAATCCTGAGTTCACTCCGGTCCGCATTTTGGCGGCGCTGTTCATTCTGATCTTCGGAATGTTCCTATCGCGCCGTATTGGCCGTTTCATGGAACGCCGGATTGCGAGGCGCGCCTACATTGACCCGGGCCTTCGTTACACAATTGTCCGGATTGCCAGCTACCTGCTGATCGTGGCGGGCGTG
>JANLZV010000208.1:0-6470 GCA_031366425.1 Pyrinomonadaceae bacterium
GCGAGTGAAAACCATTTTCCATACAAGCCGTCCGGGGAAAATTTTTCTGTGGCTACGTGGAGCGCCTCGCTATTTGGCAGCAGGCCGGCTTCGGAGAACTCATGGAAAGAATAAATGCCAACCTGGACCATGAAGAGCAGCAGGAATATTCCGGTAACCTGGAAAAATCTTTTCACATTGATGAGATGACTGTAACGAGTCCAGGCCCAGGCAAACACGATGGTAGCCCCGAGACCCATCAGCGCCCCAGCGACCAACTGTGAATTGCGTACCTGCATTAACATCAACGCCGTTTCCATTCCTTCACGCGTAATCATCAGAAACGTAAAAAGAAAAACGCCGGCGAGCGCGGTCCAGTGCGACGGGCGGGCTGACATCTCGCCGAGACGGTGATGCATTCGCTCGCGAAGCTTTGGTCCGGTGCGCCACATGTGAACCACGAGGGTGCCAACCATTACTATGGCAATAACCCCGAGCACACCTTCGCGGAGCGCTTCGTTCCCTAGAAACTGACCCGCGTATCCACCGATCGATTCGCCGAATATCTGCTGCAAGCGCACCTCGTCTACGCCAGCTGCCAGCACGTACCCGAGGGCAGCGCTGGCTGCCAGTCCCAGGGCGAGCGCTATGTAAACGGCGGAATTCAGGCGGGTTTGTCCCGACTTTCGCAGGTACGACAAGATAACTCCCACCAGCAGAAACGATTCGAATCCCTCGCGGAGAACGATAATGAAAGAATTAAGCATGATTGAATTTCCTGGCGAGTTGGGTTGAACTTAAATGGCAATGGTTCAGTCTGCAGCGCCGAGTTACGGCGAACTGGGAGTGTACCCCAAATGAAAACAGTTTTCAATTTCACTGGTGGTCAGAAGGAATCCCGGGGAGGCGGTCCGGCCTGCCTGGGGGGCAACGAGAAAACCTTACTGTCGGGTTACTGGAACAATTGCGAGGTCAGCGCGGATCGGGCCTAACTCCGTCACTGCCGTTAGCCGGAGAGGAAGGCGTCTGGCGTCGTCGCTAATCCAGGCTCGTATCTGATACTTATCACTTTGCAGGTCATCCGTCGTCAACGAGATCTGGATTGCCGGAACCGTCTGCGATCCCAGTTGGATCGACTCTCGCTTGAGCGCGCCGATGAAGAGTGTCTTAGGTTTATTGTTCACCAGAATTGAGACTGCATTTCGCCGCGGCGGGTTTAGATTAAAAGTGCGCAGCGCATAAAAGAAGGAGAGGTAGTCGTGCGTGCCGACCGGAATCTCAATCCTTACTCCGTTTTCGGTGGTTGCAGTCCCGTAGTCCTGATTAATTGTAAGTTTGTTGTTCAGGCGCCTTCGGCCCTCGACCAGATTATATTCGGTCTGGAAGGGAAGCAGCGTCTTCGGATCGGCGTAGGAGCTGATTGTGTCGGTCGCGAAAAAAAGATGCTGCAAGGCGTTCGTAGTCTGCGCGGTGACGTTAAATAACAGCCCGTCGTGATCGAAATATTTCGACCGCGCGCGCACCTGGAAACCAGCGGTAGCGACTGGCAGCTTGATGCTTGGCAGAAAAACTTGATAGTTCAACTGCTCGCCCACTTTGAAGGGCAAATCCCGCAAGGCTCCGTCATCGACCGCCGAGATGGGTGTCGAAGTGGGAGTCGGCAAGCGCGGCACCGCTGGTGTGTTCGGAATCGGTGTCGGACTCGCTAAGGGAGGTGGCGCGGGCGTGGCCACAAATTCCGAGCCTGCGAGCGACGCCGAAATTTCCCCAGTCGAGTGGCGGGCGATCACCTGCACCGGCACGTGCCGCTGATCGTCGCTGAAGAAAGCCTTCATCCCATAGCTATCCTGATCGCCCTTCACCCAAATGCGGGTGGCCAGCGCATTAAACGAACCAACGTTGGTCTTGACTGATTCCCGGCCGGTTACTTTCACTTCGATTTGGTAACTACGGTTTTCCACCCGCATCGTGAAGTAGTAGACCGACTTTTCGGTTAGCGGCAGAGCTCGGACGCGGTAGACAGCGGACAACAAATCGTAGATGCCGGGGAACTCGCCCATCCGCTTGGGAGCAACGACCGCGGCGCCGGCTGGTTCATTGAAGGCGAAAGATGAATCCGAGGTCCGAGACGCTTCTCGAACAAACTGTTGACCCTGAAACGGAAGCCCCGTGACTGGATCCACGTAAGTGATGTAGTCGTTGTTAACAGCCAGCACGGCGGCGTTAACCATTCCCGTAGTTTCAACGTGTCCCTTTAGCTGGAGACCATCGCGCCCGTAAAAGGTGCCGCGCGCCGCGACCAAAAGCTCCACGTGACCGGCGCTCACGAAGTTTGAATACGACACGTTATAGGTCAGGTGTTCGCCAACTCGATAAGGTCCAGGCGAGAAGGAAAGCGAGCCATCGCTTGAAGTCACTTGCGCGGTTGCCGAAGTGAAGGCAAGTGCCGCCGAAATAAAAACGGAAATTAATGCGAGGACAAATGATTTACGGGCAGCTCTGAGTTTCAATCTTTTCGTCACCCTTGAATCATAGTTCAAAATTGAATTAGAACAAATCGTCGCCAACCTGCCCAACTGTAAACGCGCGTTGCGCTACGATGTTCCTGCAATTCCCGCTTTGTTTCCCGGGCCCAACTGCATTTCGTCGAGAATCCGTTGAACCGCCAGGGCCGGGTCAGCTGCGGCGATGATCGGCCGGCCTACTACCAGGTAGTCAGCGCCGGCGAGGATGGCGTCACGCGGCGTCATTACGCGAGCCTGATCGCCGGCATCTGAACCGACCGGTCTGACTCCGGGTGTGACGACGATGAAATCAGAATTCTTGACTGCGGTGCGCACTAACGCAACTTCGAGCGGCGACGCGACCACGCCGTCCATTCCGGCGGCGTCGGCAAGAACGGCAAGTCGCGCGACTTGATCGGCTGGATCGCAACTGACACCGATCTCGCTTAACGTTTCTGCGTTGGAGCTCGTCAGCACGGTTACCGCGATTACCTTGGGCCGTGCGCGACCTTCAGTCTCGGAACACCTTGAGACCGCTTCGACCGTGTGTTTCATCATTTCACTGCCGCCGGCCGCATGCACGTTAAATATTGAAACGCCGAGTCGGGTGGCTTCGACGCCCGCCGCCGCTACCGTGTTGGGGATGTCGTGAAATTTCAGGTCCAGAAAAACGCCGGCGCCCGAATCTACGATCTCGCGCACAAACGCCGGCCCGGCGGCGGTAAATAACTGCGAACCGATCTTAAACATTTCGACAACGCCGCGTAACGCGCTGACCAAATCTCGAGCTGCCTGCACTGTTTCAACGTCGAGGGCAACAATTAACTTTTGAGTGTTCATATTCGTCGTCAAGATTTCAGCCTTTCAGTCGCCTGGCTACTGTCCTGCCCACGCTACTATCCACTACTGGTTATCGCGTCGGTTTCAAATGGTAGCGCCAATTCCTTTGCGCGGCAGCCTACCGCTTCGTCGAAAGAAACAAAGCCCTTGCTGGAAATGATGCGGCGCAAACCGTCGTTGATATTTCTGGCGATGGATGGTCCTTCATAGATAAAGCCGGTGTAAATCTGCATCAAGCTGGCGCCCGCGCTCACTTTTTCCCACGCGTCTTCAGCCGTAAAAATTCCGCCGCAGCCAATCAGCGGCATTGCACCACCGGTCAGATTGTATAGTGTCGCAATAATTTCCGTGGATCGACGCTGGAGCGGTAGTCCGCTCAAACCTCCTTCACCAAGCGCGGCCACAGTCCTGGCTGGGGTTCTCAAATTGGAACGCGCGGTAGTGGTGTTGGTGGCGATCAGTCCGGCGACGGCATGACGTTGCGCCACCTTCACGACGCCTTCGAGTTCTTCCAGGTTCAAATCAGGAGATAGCTTTACCAGCAACGGAAGTTGGCTGGCGCGCGAATGGTCCGTCGCCAGCTCGTCATTTCGTTTTTGCAGTGCTCCAAGCAACGAATCGAGTTGCTCCGGTTTCTGAAGTTCGCGCAGGCCGCGAGTGTTTGGCGAACTCACATTGATCGCGACGTAGTCCGCGTGTGCATAGACTAGTTCAAAACTCTTCAAGTAGTCATCGATGGCTGATTCAAGCGGCGCTGCCCCACTTTTCCCGATGCTGATGCCGAGTACGCAGTCAGGCTTGTGTTCGGACGCTCGCGTGGCGAGCGCAGCCGCGCCTTCGTTGTTAAAGCCGGCCCGGTTTATGAGCGCGCGGTCGGCGGGAAGACGGAAAAGACGCGGGCGTGCGTTGCCGGGTTGCGCCTGAAACGTCACGGTCCCTGCTTCAATGAAACCGAATCCGAATGCCGCCAGCGGTTCAAGCGCAATGCCGTCTTTGTCTAAGCCTGCGGCGATACCGACGGGATTAGAAAATAAAAGGCCAAAGCGCCGCAGTGGTCCAAACGGACTGCGTTTGAAACGATCGCCGACGAGGCCTTTGGTGAATCTGGGTGCGAAGGCGAGTGAAGTAATCGCCAAGTGATGGGCCATCTCAGGCGGTAAGCGAAAGAGGAGTGGTCTCACCAATGAGCGATAGAGCATTAGCGGAAATTTACGTAAAGGATCACAAGTGACAACGACGAGCGCTTGATTCTATCGCTTTGAGTTGGAAGCTTCCACTCGCAGCGGTTTTATTAATATCATCGTTAGCCGTTACGATCGCTTTAGACGTTAAAGTGAAAGGCAATCACTTGTCACTATTTCCCGTTCTTGTTAGTATCCGGCGAAATGGATTTCATTGAGAAAGCTCGCATCATGGATGGCCCGCGAATCAATCGCGCGCTTGCCCGCCTGGCTTCCGAAATCGTCGAAGAAAATCATGGCGCTGGTGACCTTTATCTCGTCGGCATCCGCCGCAGAGGCGTGCCGCTGGCGGAGCGAATGGCAGACAAGATTGCCGATCTGGAAGGCGATCGCCCGCCCGTTGGCGTCCTTGATATCACCCTTTATCGCGACGATCTTTCGACCGTCGGGGCGAAGCCAATTGTTAATCGGACCGAATTGCCGGGTGACATTGACGGCCGTAACATCGTCCTGATCGATGATGTGCTTTACACCGGACGAACGATTCGCGCAGCGTTGGACCAGTTGATTGATTATGGTCGTCCTCGGCGAGTACAGCTGGCGGTTTTGATCGATCGCGGCAAGGAGCATCGCGAACTTCCGATTCAAGCTGACTACATCGGGAAACTGGTGCCGACCAAGAAGAGCGAGATTATCAAAGTGATGCTAAATGATTTTGATGAGGAAGAAGGCGTCGTGATCGTCGAGCGACCGCCGGCGGAAACGAGTTGAGACAGCGGCCAGCGATGGCCGCTTTTTTTTGCGAATGATTACTTTTACCCGCAAACACTTACTCGGCATCCGCGAACTCGACGCCGGTGAAATCACCCACCTGCTCGATACGGCCGAGACGTTTCGGGACATCTCGCGCCGCGAGATCAAAAAGGTCCCGGCGCTTCGCGGCCGCACAGTCATAAATCTTTTTTTTGAACCCTCCACCCGCACCAGAACATCTTTCGAGATTGCTGCCAAGCGTTTGTCCGCGGACGCAGTCAACGTCAGCGTGTCGACTTCCAGCGTCAGCAAAGGCGAGACCTTGATGGACACCGCCAGAAATCTCGAAGCAATGTCGCCGGATTGTATTGTGGTCCGCCATTCGATGGCCGGAGCGCCGCAACAATTGGCGAGACTCGGAAACGCCCCGATTGTTAACGCCGGTGACGGTTCCCATGAACATCCTACGCAGGCCTTGCTCGATGCGTTGACTATTAGGGAATACAAGGGACGGATCGCTGGTCTCAAAGTCGCTCTTATTGGCGATGTGCTCCACTCACGCGTAGCTCGGTCAAACATCCATCTGCTGACTAAGCTCGGGGCCACTGTAAGCGTTGCCGGACCAGGCACGCTCGTGCCGGCAGAGTTTGGTGAACTAGTAGACGGCGGCTTGCGCGTCGAGAAAAAAATCGACGACGCGATCGAAGGCGCGGACGTAGTAATGGTTTTACGAATCCAGCGTGAACGGCAGGACAGCGCCTTCTTTCCGTCAATGCGCGAATATGCGATCCACTACGGTCTGCGCGCCGACCAGTTGAAGCGCGCCGCACCGGACGCGATCGTGATGCATCCGGGGCCGATAAACCGTGGCATTGAGATCGCCTCAGAACTTGCCGACGGCTCCAGTTCGCTGATTCTGGATCAGGTCACCAATGGAGTTGCCGTGAGGATGGCAGTGCTCTATTTGATTGCCGGCGGAAGCCACGCCGAAGTTGACGTCGAAAAAGCTTCTCCAGTCGACGTCGACTCAGACAAGCGCAGGGAAAACCGAGGATGAAGATCCTAATCGCAAATGGGTATGTGATCGATCCGTCACAGGGAATCAACGGCGGCAAAGACTTGTTGCTTGAGGACGGCCGGGTTGTTGGCTTTGTGGATCGTAACGAAGCGCGGCCGGAAGGTATTGAGGTATTTGATGCAACCGGTCTCGTGG
>JANLZV010000233.1:0-7972 GCA_031366425.1 Pyrinomonadaceae bacterium
TATGAGGTCCATGGGATTATCCGGCGCGCTTCCACGTTTAATACTGGTCGCATCGATCACCTCTATCGTGACCCGCATCTGAACGGCGTGCGCCTTTTTTTGCACTACGGCGACACGGCAGACTCCACCAATCTTCTGCAACTGATCTACAGCATTCAGCCCGACGAAATTTATCACCTGGCCGCGCAAAGCCACGTGCGCGTCAGCTTTGACATTCCCGAGTACACTGCCGATGTAACCGGCTTAAGCACGATTCGCCTGCTCGAAGCGATCCGCCAAACTGGCGTGAAGACGCGCTTCTACCAAGCCAGCAGTTCAGAAATGTTCGGCAAGGTGATGGAAATTCCCCAACGCGAGACTACGCCGTTTTGTCCTCGCAGTCCCTATGGCGCGGCCAAGCTTTATGCCCACTGGATGACTGTGAATTATCGCGAGTCATACAATCTCTTTGCCTGTAGCGGTATTCTTTTTAACCACGAAAGCCCGCGCCGCGGTGAAACGTTTGTGACGCGGAAGATTACGCGGGCGGCGGCGCGAATCAAAGCAGGCCAGCAGGAAAAGTTGTATCTGGGTAACCTGGACGCCAAACGAGATTGGGGCTACGCGCGCGAATACGTGGAAGCGATGTGGCTGATGCTCCAACAGGATCGTCCGGAAGACTATGTGATAGCCACCGGCGAAACCCACTCAGTGGAAGAGTTTTTAGCCGAAGCCTTCGCTCATCTAGATTTGGATTGGCGAGACTACGTCGAACTGGATCCCAAGTATCTGCGGCCGACGGAGGTGGATCTCTTGATTGGCGATGCCAGTAAAGCAAAACGCGAGATCGACTGGGAACCTCAGGTAACCTTTCGCGAACTGGTGCGGATAATGGTCGATGCAGATGTCAGCCTGGTGGGCCAGGACCACCGCGAAGCCTTCGGCGATACACATTCGAGCGACGCAATCTCTTCAGTCGGCACAAACTGATCGAACATTCTTCAAGTCGAAGAGCTAAACCCATCGACAATGTCAGAGTCTGAAAATGGTTTCCCGTTCGAGCGGGTCGTAGTCACCGGTGGCGCCGGATTTCTTGGGCGCTTCATCGTCGAACGATTGCGCCAACATCAAAATGTGAACGTGTTTGTTCCGCGCAGCGCGGATTACGACCTGGTCGAGGCCGCGGAAATTAAACGTTTGCTCGATGAGCAGCAGCCGGACCTCGTAATTCATCTGGCGGCGGTGGTGGGCGGAATTGGCGCGAATCAAAAACAGCCGGGCAGGTTTTTTTACGAAAACCTGATGATGGGCACGCAACTGATCGAGCAGTCGCGCCTGCATGGTGTGAAAAAATTTGTCGCCCTCGGAACAGTCTGCGCCTACCCGAAACATACTCCCACGCCTTTCAGCGAAGACGATCTTTGGAACGGTTACCCTGAAGAAACAAATGCGCCATACGGACTCGCCAAAAAAATGATGCTGGTGCAGTCGCAAAGTTACCGCCAGCAATATGGCTTCAATTCGGTTTTCCTGTTGCCCGCAAACCTTTATGGGCCGGGTGACAATTTCGATCCGGCAACTTCGCACGTGATTCCCGCGCTGATTCTCAAATGCGTGGAAGCACGTGACGCCGGCGCCGGGTTTATCGAAACCTGGGGCACCGGTCGAGCTTCGCGCGAGTTTCTTTATGTCGCGGATTGCGCTGAAGCGGTGGTCCGCGCGGCGGCGACTTACAACGAAAGCGAACCGGTCAACCTCGGTACGGGCAGCGAAATCACGATCGCGGAGTTGGTCCAACTAATTGCGCGTTTGACTGGGTTCGAAGGCGAATTTCGGTGGCAACATGACAAACCTGACGGTCAGCCCCGCCGCCGGCTTGACGTCTCACGCGCGTTTGAAAAATTTGGGTTTCAAGCGCAGATGTCGTTTGAAGAGGGTTTGCGTCGCACCGTCGATTGGTATGAAACGAATCGATCGTCTTCGATTCCTGAGGCGCCATAATTTCTAACGGTGCTGATAACACCGTCGGTATTGATTTGAAAATGCACTACCACTTGATTGGGATTTGCGGTGCGGCCATGGCCGCCTTAGCCGGCATGTTGCAAAAACGCGGACACACGGTGACGGGTTCCGATGAACACGCCTACCCACCGATGTCCACCATGCTCGCGTCGCTAGGCATCTCGGTTCACCAGGGTTATGCCGCCGAACACCTCGATCCCGCGCCTGACTGCGTGATCGTGGGAAATGCGATTTCGCGCGGCAACGCGGAATTGGAAGCCACGCTCAATCGCAAGTTGCTCTACCGTTCACAGGCTGAAATCGTCAAAGACGAATTCATTCGCGGCCGGCGTTCACTCGTCGTCGCGGGAACTCACGGAAAAACTACCACGACCAGCATCGCAGCCTGGGTGATGGACCAGGGCGGGCTTGATCCATCGTTTCTAATTGGCGGCGTAGCCCAAAACTTCGGCGTCAGTTTTCGCGTTGCCGGCAGCGACTATTTCATCATCGAAGGCGACGAATACGACACCGCGTATTTCGACAAGGGCCCGAAGTTTATGCACTACCTACCCGAGATCGCGATCGTGAACAACATCGAGTTTGATCACGCTGACATCTATAACGACCTGGCGGCGGTTAAGCTCGCGTTTCGCAGACTGATGAACCTCGTGCCCGCAAATGGCCGGCTGATAGCCGGATGGGACAATGCCAACGTCCGCGAAGTGGTCGCTTCCATGGGGCAAAAGCTTTTCACCCGGGTCGAAACATTTGGCACCAGCGTTGACGCCAAGTGGCGGATTTCGGACACGGATTTTTCCCGCGAGCTGAGCGCGTTTACGGTTACGCGCGAGGGCGAAGAGTGGGGACGCTTCGAAACGCCTTTGATCGGCGACTTCAATTTGCTCAATTGCCTGGCCGTAATCATCGCTGCCGATGCCTGGGGAGTTTCGCTCGAAACAATCCGCGCGGCCCTGGTAAGTTTTAAAAATGTGCGGCGGCGAGCGGAAATTCGAGGCGAGCAGCGAGGCGTTACCGTGATCGACGACTTTGCCCACCATCCGACGGCAGTGCGAGAAACGCTGCGCGGATTGCGCAGTCGCTACCTCGGACGGCGTCTGATCGCAGTGTTCGAACCACGCTCATGGTCATCTCGTCTCGCGGTGTTTCAGAATGATTACGCAGAGGCGTTTGCGTCAGCGGATTACGTAGTGATTGCGAGTGTGTTCGACAGCCAGAAGGTTTCTGAAAAGGGCCAATCGCTCGATACAAACCAGCTGATCAGCGCCATCGCCGAACAAAACAAACCGGCTTACGCACTGCCTGACGCCGCCGCCATCATCGAACACTTGTTGCCGCAACTTCGTCATGGCGACGTCGTTGCGTTCATGTCGAACGGCGGCTTCGGGGGAATTCACGAAAAGCTTCTCGCCCGCCTCGCGCAGTAGCCAACGTCCAACGCAACTGATTCTCAGGCCGAATGAGAACTCGGCGGGAGTTCGGGTTCATCGCGCGCGACGATCAGAGGTTTCGGAATGCTCTTGAGATCTGCAATCTTGCCGGGAGTCATTTCCACTCGCGACGTGAGTACGCGCCGAATCGGTTTTGGCAGAAACTTAGCGGCCACCTGAGCCGCGGCGCCAATCAGCTCAATCACGTCGCCGCCACCGCTCCAATGTTCGCGTACAACCTTCGGATCGGTGCGCTCCATGAGGCGCAGCAGTGTCAACGCGATCAAATAGACGTCGTCAATCTGGCCCACAAATGGAATCATGTCTGGAATCAGATCGAAAGGAACAATGGCATAGACAATCGCCCCCGCCACCATCGCCCGTTCGGGCGTTGGCACGCGCGAATCCGTCAGCAGTCGCCCGCAAAGCAGCAGCAAGTTGGGAATGATTAACAGCAGGTTTTTCAGACGGCTTCGGACCTGAACAGCCATAGACAAACTCCTCGATTCAACTTTTCTACAACTCGAAAATTGGACTGTCAAACTTAACACGTCTTGAAGCCGACTGGAAAACCTCTCCTTTGAACAAACTGATCCGTTACCAGTCTACGCTGCGGCTTGTTCTCTTAACCTGACTTCGCTAGACTCCCCTTCTCGTACACATCAACCGACAGTTTCCATGGCCCTATGAATATTCTCGAACGCATTCGCCAGCGAGCCGCCGCCAAAATTCAGCACATCGTCTTGCCTGAAGGAAACGATCCTCGGACCGTGGTAGCGGCGGGCATCTGCGCGCGTGACCGAGTGGCCCGCATCACCTTGCTGGGCGATGAGGCCAGGATTCGCGAAACGGCGCAAACGCAACAGGTCGATCTTAACGGCGTCGACGTATTGGACCACCGGCGGGCGCCAGACTTCGACAAGATGGTGGCGATGTTTCACGAGATGCGTCGTGCCAAGGGGATGATGTCAGATGAAGCGCAGTCGCTCGTTTCAGATCCGCTCTACTACGGAAATCTTTTAGTGAAGCTCGGCAAAGCCGATGGTTCGGTGGCCGGGGCCACTAACACTACGTCGCATACTGTACGAGCAGCCCTTCACTGCATCGGCGTGCGCTCGGGTTTCAAGTTGGTGTCGAGTTTTTTCCTGATGGCTTTAAGCGACACGAGCTTTGGGAGTAATGGCGCGTTGATTTTTGCCGACTGTGGCGTGGTCATCGAACCTTCGGCCGCGGAGTTAGCGGAGATCGCGATCGCTTCGGCCGACTCCTGTCGGGCGTTGCTCGGTGCCGAGCCTCGGGTGGCGATGCTCTCGTTTTCAACCAAAGGCAGCGCAAAGCATCGGCTGATCGACAAGGTGGTCGAAGCTACTCGGACGGCAAAGGCCCGTGCGCCGCAACTGGCAATCGACGGTGAACTGCAGGCAGATGCGGCGCTCCTGGCTTCGGTGGCCCAGTCGAAAGCTCCCGGCTCAGCCGTCGCAGGGCAGGCTAATGTGCTGATCTTTCCCGATCTCCAGTCAGGCAATATTGGCTACAAACTTACCGAACGACTGGCTGGCGCCACCGCCATCGGACCAATTCTTCAGGGACTAGACCGCCCCGCTAACGATCTCTCACGCGGTTGCAAAGCCGAGGACATTGTCGACGCAGTAGCGATCACCGCAGTCCAGTCGCAAGCGCGCAAAGATGCCGCGCTTTAGTTAACTGGACTTTGCCGGTCGCCCAGTTCATTGCGTCGGGTGATTTGGTTTAGGCAACGCCAAGCCTACGCCCCGTGCATCCAAGCCGCGCACACATTCCAGTTTTAAAGAGGCAATCCATTTTGTTACCACGACTGCTAAAACCAGTTTTTCTGGTTGTATTAAGTCTCGCTGCAAACGCTGCAGCCCAGGCCCAACTCCGGCCATCGCCAAACCCGTCGCCGACACCGCCCACTCAGGACGAACCGGTCAAGGTTTTTACCGAAGAGGTGCGACTGCCAGTACTCGCGGTGGATCAATTTGGGCACTATGATCCCGCGGTAGTGCCCGACGATATTTTGGTGCTCGAGGACGGCGTGGCCCAGCAAGTAAAGAGCGTTCGACATATAGCGGCAAACGTTTTGCTGATGCTCGATACCGGCAGTGAATCAAACGGATTGGGAGGACTTTCGAAACGAACGAACCTCACGCGCGACGTGGCAATCGCGCTGCTCAATCAACTTTCTGAAGGCCCATCAATAGCGGTAATGCAGTTTGGCAATTCAGTGGAAATGCTTCAGCCGTGGTCAACCGATCGTAAGGCGCTCCTGAAAGTTTTGAAAACAAAACTTTCGTCGGGCCGGCGTTCGCGATTCTCAGACGCCGTTGCCGCCGCCGCGAAGCAACTCCAGGATCGGCCCGAAGGCAGCCGCCACGTTATCTTTATTACGGATGGAGTGGATACACCAGGCGGAAAAATCTCCCGAGCACAGGCAGTCAAGCAACTTGCGGCCACGAGGGCTACCGTCCATATCATCAGCTACACGGAGTTTGTTCGGCAGCCGGGAGACAAAAAACGATCGGGCATAACTGTGGGCCAACTGCCCACATCGTCGAATCCAATCAGAGATATGGACCCTACCCAGGCGCCAGGCCAGAATCGCAGTCCATCATTTGGAGTAGCTGTGAGATTCGACCCGGCAATGAAGCGGGTCAGAAAAGCTTACGAGGCCGAAACCAGGAAGAGTCAAGAAACGCTGACAGAAATCGCGAACGAAACAGGCGGCCAGATATATCTTCCAATCTCGAGTGATGAAATGGTGGCCAAGGCCCGCGACGCAGCGCGTGAAATTGGCGCCGAATATGTTGTTACCTACCGGCCCAAGCGACCACTCGCCGACGCAGCACAAGGTGAATACCGGCGAATCGAGGTGGCATCGAGGAGAGTAGGATTAACTTTACGGTCAAGGCGCGGATATATCGTGCCGACTCAACCATAAGCGGCAGCTTCACCGTAAGTGAGAGCGTTAGAGCCGTTTAAAAACGAAAAGCCCGACTGTCAGCGGCTCATCCAAGCAAGAAGTTTGGATGAGCCCTTCCTGACAGTCGGGCTTTTGCTAATCAGCGTTAGGTGACGATCACTTCCCGCGGCGTGCCGAGCACCTGCACCAGTCGGCGCAGCTCAAACTCATCTTTCTTCTTCATGAGCGACTGTGCATGCAACATGGCCCAATCCTCTTTCGGAACTCGATGAAACGCTTCGACCACTTCCGGGTCAAACTGTTTCCCCGCCCACTCGTCTAATTCTTTTGCCGCCGCCTCGTAAGGTTTACCTTTGCGATAAACGCGATCACTGGTGATTGCGTCGAAGGCATCAGCAACAGAAAAAATTCTCGCACAGATATCGATTTCGTCTTCTTTCAAACCAAGCGGATATCCGGTGCCGTCCCACTTTTCATGATGTTGGCCCACCACCAAAGCTGCACCGCCAAGAAATTCGATTCCACGAAGAATCTGCTGACCGTGTACCGGATGTTCACGCATTAACACCCACTCCTCTTCGGTCAGCTTTGCGGGTTTCCGCAGGATCAAATCAGGTACGCCGATCTTTCCAATGTCGTGCAAAAGCGATCCAAATTCCAACGCTTTCAGCTTAGCCGTGTTCAGGCCGTAGGCGCGGCCAAGCCGCAGACTGTAGGTGACAACGCGCTCAGAATGACCGTGAGTTTCCAGATCGCGAGTCTCCAGCGCGGCAGTCAACGCGCGCAGCGTCGATCGGTAAGCGTCTTCAAGTGAGTTTAGCGCTTGATCGAGTTCGGCCGTGCGCTGTTCCACCAATTCTTCCAGATGGTCTTCGTAGCGCTGCTTAGCCACTATCAGATCCTGATGTTCCAGCGCGCGCTTCACCACCGCTTCGACCTGACGCAAGTCAAACGGCTTCATCACATAGTCAAAAGCGCCCAGCCTGAGGGCATCGATCGCGCTCTCGACAGTCTGCATACCGCTTACCATCACCACCACGCTGTTAGGTGACATGCTTTTCACCCGCGGAATCAATTCGAGGCCGCTCATGCCGGGCATCGTGATATCGCTAATCACGAGATCGAAGGTGCCGGTGTGGAGCCGTTCAATCGCCTGTTCAGCTGAGTCCGCCGTCGTACAGTCGTGCTCGGAGGCAAACAAGTCGTGCAGGATCGAAGTGATCTCTGGCTCATCGTCAACGATCAGAAGGCGTGATTTCACGTCACCTAACATTTTGTCGACTCCTAATTTCGGGGGGGTGCGGAGCAGAACCTCCGTTGAGACTGCAAGTCGGGGGTTGTGTGTGAAGAGGGCGGTCTGGCGTGTTCCTGGTTGTGCCCCGCCCTCACGGGACAGGCGTAGCATTCTACAGATTTTGAACTACTGTGGCAAACATGTTTTTGCCAGCTTGTAAGTTGTTCAGTTTAAGAGGTTTGACTAAGAGCGCGCGAGGAGCCGACTATGGGTCGAGGGAGGCTCAGGAAATGCGCGCCTGCCGATGTTCCTGGCAGACGCGCCACTTCCAAAGTTTCCGGGGTTAACTCAATAGCGCGCCTTGGG
>JANLZV010000254.1:0-6088 GCA_031366425.1 Pyrinomonadaceae bacterium
TAACAAGCAGGTTCGGCGGTGCTCAATTTATGAATACTCCTGGCGAAAGCGTCTCCAGCGCATTCTACGCACGATGTCCGTCTTGTACCAGTGGCGCCAAGGAACTGGGTAACAACATCAGCGAGCGACGCCAACTTCGGAGGCGGAGAGTTTGCTCAAGGCTTGGTCAGCCCGGTCTAAACACTGGCGAATCTCTTCGCGCGCCGTTTCATCCGCCGGCGCCAAGGGTGTTCGCGGGTGGCCGCCAAACAAACCTCTGAATTCAAGAGCCGCCTTAAGACCGCCAACGCCGAACCTCGTGGTGACAGCCGCAGCCAGAGGCGACAGCGCGGATTGCAACTCGGCGGCCAACTCCATTTCGCCGGATCGCCTGGCCTGGTAAATTTCGAGGCATAACTTCGGCGCCGCACACGCAACCGCGAGAATGCCGCCCCGCGCGCCGGCCGCGAGTCCTTCGTTGAAGACGGTTCCATTGCCAGTGAATACAGCAAAATCAACGCTTACGCGTTTGATGGTTTGCTGGAGTCCGGCAATATCGGCGGAGCTGTCTTTGATGCCGATAATATTTTCGTGTTCACTCAAACGCGCCGCTGTGTCCGGCTCAATTGTGACGCCGGTCAACGCGGGCATGCTGTAAAGAATCAGCGGGACTGGAGAATGTTCGGCGACTTGCCGGTAGTGATCGACGAGTGCGGACTGAGTGATCGCGGAACGATAGAAGTGGGGAGTGATTACTAAAGCAGCGTCTAATGACACGGCGGCGGCAACCCGTTTGATCTCACGGATCGTGGCCAGCGTGCTTTGTTGACCTGCGCCGACAATGAACACCCGTCCGCCAGTTTCCTGGGAGACTTCCGCGCGAGCCGCTTCGATCACCTGAAGATATTCCGCCTCATCCAGGTTAACCCGTTCCCCAGTGGATCCGAGCACCACGTAGCCGCTAATCTCGAAGCGGTTCCAGGCGCGAAGATTCGAGCGGAGTACTTCTGCATCCACCTCGCCGGCGGCATTAAATGGCGTGGGGATAGGCAAGAGAACGCCGCGCAATTTATCCCAAAGTTGCGCGGCGTCACTTACGTTCGAATCCCGATTTGTAATGTTAGATTGCGGTTCCAAGAGCACGCATTATAGCGAGCGTGTCCGAGGCGCGCAATTTTTGGTTACGGTCTTAACGCTCTCCAGGTGTCGCGGCCCACCACTCCGTCCGGCGTAAGTCCATGCGCAGCTTGAAAAACTTCTACTGCCTGTGCGGTGCCGGGTCCGAACCGCCCGTCAGCCTCAATTCCCAAAATCGTCTGCAACTCGGCAACGTCTGAACCGCGATCGCGGATTCTGATCGTGGCGCCGGGCACTCGCAAACGAACGTGGAAGTGGTTGCCGTGCCCGGGGAAAGGCCGGCTCAAGTTCGCGGCGACTACCGTCGGATCATTGAAAAGGATGAGTTGGACCGGGGCCATCTGCCACCAAAGACTAATCAAGTCGGTAGTCGTGGCCCGATCATACGCCCCATCATTGATCGTCACCGAGAGGTTTTGGCCGTCAGTGCGCATCGGCCTGATGTCAACGTCAACGCCGAGCTGATGAGATTGATGCGGGGGCATGGGGCCGCCGCCGCGCTTGGAAATCTGTCCGATCGAAAAGGGCCGGCCAGGGTGAGACGCATTCCACGCCGCGCCGATAGCCAGGGCTTTATCGATGGTTGATTGTTGTCCAAATTGAAATTCGCCATTGGCGCCGCGATTGTTGGTAACAAAGCCCGGGCCATTTTCTGGAAGCTGTGTGTCGATACTCATGATAGGTCTCCTGAGAGTGAGAGTTGTGGAAGGACGCTGATCGATACTCAAGTCAGCGCATTGAAATACTCATGAAAGAATTGCGTGCGTTCTGCGACCGCATGCGGTGGATCGCCATTCACCCGTTTGGTGACGGCCAGGACAGTAGCGTCATCGGAGCCTCGATCGCAGACGGTCCAAATGTTGTTTGAGTTAAAGAAGAAACCCGCGGACGCGAGGGGATAGGTGGTGGCCACCAAATCCGGCGAGTCCACACAATCTTCGCCGATGAAGTTGCTGAAACTGGTGTAATTGTTTTTCCCGGTCAACTGGATGTAGCCGCGGCCGCGATATTTGAATCCGTCGCCTGAAGCTTCGTCGCCATTGCCCATTCGATTTGCGTAAACGCGGTTGCCGATTTTGGCCGGATTGTTCGCGTAGGGAGCCGGATCGATGCCCTTAAAATATTTTCCGAATACGACCAGCAAACGTGACGCGCTGTAGTTTAGGTTCTCTACGACCGCCGTAAACTTTATTGATTCCAAAGCGCACTGGGCCAGGAAGTGGGCCAGACGAAGATTGCTGGTGATGCCAAACTTCTGGGCCGTCTCCGGAATCTGGGCAATCACCGCGGCGGGCACATGACCAGTCAACGCGGCCAGGTTAAGCGACCCGGAATTCGCGCCGCCCGAGCTGCCGGTGGTAGCTCCAGAACCGCCGGCATTGCCGGATGTGCTGCTCAATCCCAGCGCCGCCATTGTGAATGGTCCGGCCTTGCCGTCGGCAGTCAACCCCTTACTCTCCTGAAATGCAACCAGCGCATCTTTGGTGCCGGGACCGAAATTGCCATCCACGCCATTCGGATTAAACCCGAGTTGCAATAGTTTGTTTTGAAGTGCGGTTACCGCTGGTCCTGATGACCCTTGCATTAAGATTGCCATGACCATTCCCTCCTAGTGATTTTTATGCTGCGTCCCTGCCTGCCGCTATTTTGGCGAAACAAATCCTTAACGCCGAAGCCCGTAGTCACCCTCACTAAAAGGGTTTGAGTTTGGACAAGAGCGTGTCCCAGTTGAAGGTGAATCCGAAGTTTCCTCGAATCTCTCTTTCTTTAACTAACTCGGTGCGGTTAGCAAAAGTAAGTGAGATAGGGAACTTGATACCAAGACTCGTGATGGGAACGTTGAGTCCAAACTGTCCAATTGCGATGTCGCCGCGCGTACCAGGCATCGTACCCCCAGCCGCCGTCGAGGCGTCGCCCAGGAGGCGCTCGTAACGTCCGCTGAACCAAAAATCGAATTGGCCCAGATCTCCTACTTTGAATGGCACAAGGACTTGGCCGGCAAACTGAAAATCACGAAAGCGTCCTGGCCGCGGACTGGTGGGCGATGCAGCCAGCGGCCGTTTGTGAAACAACGTAAAGGAGCCATTGGCGGTAAGGTCGACACGACTTCCCGTTCCAGTGGCGGCGATGAAGTTAAAATTTGACGTATCCGGAGCACTGACCGCTCGAGTATTCGTGTAGTCGAGAGTAAACAATTTGCCTTTCGCGATCTTGTCGAGCAGACTATTCTTTGCGGTGGTATAGGCTTTATCCTGTTTCGCAAAACCAGTAATTCCCTGAATTGTGTCTTCGGAAACTCGATCAACCGGTACCAGTGCCGCCTGCTCCCTGATTACGGTAGCGATCGCGTTGATTCGGCTGGCGCCGGTCAAGCTTGCGTCGACTTGGCTCACCTTCGCCGTCATTTGTTCAAGCCAGGCCTGCAAAGCAGGATCTCTGAAGCTTTTGTGTTGGCCGCGCCCGGAGCCGAAATCTACCGTTGCAACCGTTGTTTTCCAAACTTCCTGCGCAAGTTTCACTCCTTCATTCGCTACAAACTTTTCCCAGTCGGCTTCATACTTCTTGAGACGCGGATCTCGATCATTAAAGAGTTCAACTCGCGCCGATATTGCGGACAGCTGCTGTTTGTTGCCGGTAAAGACCCCGGCTTGATTACCCCTGGAAGTGTCAAACGAAAAACCAATAGAGGTTTTTCTGAGGAAGTTCATGACCGGGTCATTCTGCGCCTGCTGGAAACCGGTGACGAAACCCTTATTCGCAAACGTGTTGATGACGCCAGCTGGATTGACGCGAAACGTGATGGTGGTGTCACTCGTAGATTGAACCGCAGCGCCATTCTCGACAGCCAGACCGAAGAGATACGGGACACCGCCCTTGGAGACGATTGAGGTCGAACCGTTCGTACTCGGCCCAGCCCCCATCTGCTGATCGGTTCGCTTTTCGGTCGCCTCAGAGACGAAGGCGGCATACGACTCGCCGCCCGTTGTTTTCGTTTTAAGCAATTGCGCGGTCAGAATAATAAAGATCGGATCCAGATCTTGGGCCAGATTCATACCCCGATCTTCATCGATTAAGTCGCTGGCCAAGCCGCAAATAGACTCGTCTAGACGGGAAAAGGTGGTGGAGGCTGGTCTGCCCTGATCGTTACAGGTCACCACTGCTTCGCTTGTGGCCACTTCCGCCGGCGCCGCGGCTTCCCTAATGTCATCAGTAGAAATGTTTCTTACCGCATTTCGAAAAGCAGTCTCGGCTGGAGACGGCTGGGCCACCTGCGCTGGCGCTTGAATGGCAGGCTGGGCCATGGCTGCAGCCGCCCGTGCCGGCGCTAAATTCTGGCCAAACGCGCGGTCGATGTTCTGGACTTCACCATTTATGCCTTCCACAGCCTGCTTCAGTTGCTCAACATGGGCCAATACCTCGGGTAAGGCGTCCGGAGTTTCCAGGTTCTTGATTCTACTCTTCAAAGCTCCTCGTTTTTCCACCAACAGATCGCGCAATTGATTTCCCAAACTGGCTAGAGCGTCGCGATGCGACCGCTCCTCAGCCGATCCCTGGGGCGGCGCATTTTCGATCATGCGCTGAATATTCGCCCGGAGTTGCTGAATTTGGGCTTCGTCGGTCGCGGCTTGCTGACCCTGAAGCGCAATGGACGACAGCGTGAAGATAGCAGCGAACAGCAAGGGTGCGATTTTTTTCATCGACTTTTTCCTTCTCCAGATGGGGGTTTCATCTTAGGCAACAAAAAAAGCGAAGGTCTTGATCTTGCGCGGTGGACCTTTCCATTTGTGCAAACAACTGCCCACGGCCTGCGCATCACGGCTACAGTTGGGAACGCCGAGGACGGTGACTTCATAAGTTCCGGGCGCATTGAAATCAAGGATCAACTGTAGATCAGTACGTTGGTTGGAGGTGTTCTTTAGGTTGAATTGAATGAGCCCATCGGCTGCCAACGGCTGAGATACTCCATCCAAAGTAAAGGCAACTATCGGAGTGGTTCCCTTCGCGACGACCTTGACTGTAACCGCCTCGCCTGGCCCACCTTCATACTCCAGATTGTCGTGATCAAGTTCTCTCATTTTTTTCTTCCTCTCGAGTACTGCAAATCACCGAAAATTTCTTAACGATCCTTACGAGTAATTAGAACCGGCACTGAACGGAGCACCGGATATGATGTGGGCTTATTCCCTGGAAGACCCTAACAAATCTGGTTATTGAAAGTGCGAACGCCGTCATGCCATCGCGCAACGAGTAGGATGCGATGTGCTATTGGACACAAATCGTGTGCGGCTGTCTTTCAGCATCAAGGAAAGCACCGATGAGAACGCGCGAACGATATTTCAAGCACGTAACGCTGTCAAGACTTTTCGCAATCTCCCGTTGAAGTTCACCGAGACAAACTTAACGACGGCTGGCGCAGACCCACGCGAACTATTAACCGGGCCGGGATGCGCAGAAACTCGAGTGCGAAAATTTTCCATCTGCTAATAATGTTCTAACCCTCTGAAACGTTTCAGGGCAAAGCCAGCCAAATTTTGCCCCGAAACTTGACCCTTCACGATTAACGACCCGATGATGTGACTAAACTATCAACAGCTCCCCTGAGCTTAGTAAGGAGAGGCCACGCATCGATGAGCAACTATCGTTTTACTCAGCTCGACGTGTTTACGTTAGAGCCTTTCACCGGCAACGCCCTCGCGGTGTTACCCGAAGCCGAAGGCCTTAGCGACGAGCAAATGATGAAGATAGCCCGCGAGATGAATCTCTCGGAGACTGTCTTTGTGCTCAAGCCCGAGAGCCAATCGCACCTAAACAACCAGCCAGTTGGATCCGAAACAAATCCAGAAGTGCTGCGGCGTCTGCGTATTTTCACTCCCGCGCGCGAAATCCCTTTCGCCGGTCACCCGGTGGTTGGCACTTGGAACGCCCTCGCGCGGGAAGGCGTGGTTCCTCTTCCCGAGAATGGCACTGGCTG
>JANLZV010000291.1:0-1643 GCA_031366425.1 Pyrinomonadaceae bacterium
CCGGCAACTTCATCCGGACCGTCTCAGTAAAAGCGTGAGAGCTCAAAACGACCGGAAATTTGCGCTTCGGCTCAGTAAACATTAGGGCTTCACGCCGGGCCACGATCGCGGGTTTGAATACGAGCAGCCGATTTTGCATCAACTGACCATAACCCGGGGCGCTGAAATCGACGCTCAAATCGAAGCGGCCCTCGGCCTTGCCGTCTTTAGGTTCGAGATTGCTGACTTTAGCTGCGGTCGCCCCGCGCGAAATCCAGCCTTCAATAATCTTCAGGAAGTCGAGCCTCGAACCGCTACGAAACTCACCACGAGAGTCTGCGGCCGAAGTCCCGAGAAAGCTCTCGTGAATGCTGGCGGTGATTGTGCCATCGGCGGCGAGCGTGGCCTGAATCTGCCGATCCAGTCCATTCGCTTCCGGTGGCGTGATCGGCATCCGAATCAACTCTCCGGCATCGCCCGCTACCACGAGAGCCAGGCTGCCCTGTTCATGTTCCGGCAGACCTCCAACTGGGGTGTCGTCGTCAGTTGCGTCGAAGATCAGCAGCCGGCCGAGTTTGGCATGCGTTACGATCGTCGGCGCGAGGGTTTGATCGCTTACTTTGATCGCGATGATGCAGTGATTGAATTGATGCGGCGAAGGCCATTCCGCGCGAACATACGTGGCGTCGCCGGAGTAAATCGTGACGAGGTAGGATTCAACGCCAATGGCTTTGAGCAAGGCGCGCATCAAATTGGCTTTGTCTTTGCAATCGCCATAGTTTTTCGCCAGCACTTCGCTCGCCAAATGTGGACGATAGCCACCGCCGCGCGACAAGCCGGTTTGGATGGAGATGTAGCGAACGTTTTGCGCAAAACGCGCGATAGCCTGGATGCGCTCAAATTCGGTCTTGGCTGAGGACGCTAATTCTTTTGCTTTGGTGGCTACGACATCATCCAAATTGGCTTGGGAGTCCGTTAGCTGATAAGTCCAGGCAGAGACTTCTGCCCAGCTTTGAAAGCTTGGGCCGTATGTTTTGGCATTGGAGGGCGGAAAGAGGTTCACCGCCAGACGCGGCGCGACGCTGGTCAAGGGCGGACTATTTGGACAAGGCTCAATCGGCGACAGGTTGCGCAATTCCCAGGTCTGCGTTGTTCCGCTCGTGGTCGGTGTGAGGGCATCGTGATTGAACGTGATGCTTTTTATCGTCCATTTATCAGGGCTGGTGACAGAAAAGCGCGACAGCACAACGGGATAGCGTTCCTGAAAGTCCCAATCGAATTGCGTGAAGACAGTCGTTTCTTCGGTGGTGGCTTCATAGCCGAAAACATCGCCAACTTCCGCATCATTACGCGCCGAAATTTTTCTAATCATCACTTGGTTGTAAACGTCATTGTCCGCGGCGGCGACATTGACGGCATCGTGCTTGTCATATTTGATGACTTTGCCGGACGGACGCAGTAGCCAGGCTTTCAGGTCAGGCTGCTTACCGGCATCGGTTTGGTAGCTCTCGTGCGCTATCGCGGCAGTGCTGCCCGCGCGCGTGAGAATGCGGACGGCGTAATAATTGACCCGTTTAATTTTTCCTTCGTCCGAGACAATCACGCGCGCTTCATCCCATAAGACGACGGCGGGGACATTTTTCTCATAACTCGGAGTGGCTGAG
>JANLZV010000307.1:0-3269 GCA_031366425.1 Pyrinomonadaceae bacterium
AGCGTGAGCACGAGGACTCGGAGTGCAGATTTCCGAGGTAACAGTTCAATTAACTCCGCACTTCAGTGCGGTGATCAGACGAACACAAACTCGGGTTAACCGTTTCAACCGTTTGACTGTTCGCGAGTTACCAGCCCTACATTAATTATATTGTCGATCCCGCAAGCTGAAATTGCCGGCCCGCAGTCAGCGCTCCCTGTCTTCCATATCGATCCGCCGACCGGTTGGACTTCGATCGGACTGCGCGAACTTTGGGACTATCGCGAGTTGCTTTATTTCCTCACCTGGCGCGACGTCAAGGTGCGTTACAAGCAGACTGCCCTGGGGGCAGCTTGGGCCATCATCCAACCGCTCTTCATGATGTTGGTTTTTAGTTTGTTCTTCGGACGATTGGCCAAAATTCCTTCCGACGGAATTCCTTATCCGATCTTCACTTTTTGTGCGTTGCTGCCGTGGCAACTTTTCGCGCATGCCTTAACCGAGTCAAGCAACAGCCTGGTCGCCAACGAACGCCTAATCACGAAAGTTTATTTTCCGCGCCTGGTGGTCCCGATCGCCGCGGTACTCGGTGGCCTCGTCGATTTCGCCGTGGCTTTCGTGATTCTGATCATCATGATGGCCTACTACGGACTCGTGCCCACCTGGGCCGTAATTACTCTGCCTGGTTTTATTCTCCTGGCTGTGATGACTGCGCTGGCGGTAGGACTTTGGCTCTCGGCACTGAACGTGAAATACCGCGACGTGCGTTACACGATCAACTTTTTGATTCAGTTCTGGCTGTTTGCTACGCCGATCGCCTATCCAAGCTCGTTAGTGCCGGAACGCTGGCGCGCGCTTTATGGACTCAACCCGATGGCCGGCGTCGTCGAAGGATTTCGTTGGGCCCTACTCGGAAAACAGGAAGCACCCGGCGCGATGCTTTGGGTATCAGTCGCAGTGGTGGTAGTGCTTTTGTTCGGTGGCCTCTTCTACTTTCGCCGGATGGAACAGGAATTCGCGGACGTGGTGTAAGCAAAAGGACCAAGGACCGACGACCGATGACCGATGACCGGCGATCGCCCTAGCGGATTCAGTTTCAACACGTGACATACAAGTTTCAAAAGCTTGAGATTTATGCACTGGCCCTCCAATACATCGATCTGATCTATTCGCTGGCTGCAAAGCTGCCAAGGCAACAAGACTATAACCTCAAGTCGCAGATCACCCGGGCCGCCACATCGGTAGCGCTAAATATCGCGGAAGGATCAACAGGGCAGAGTGATCCAGAGCAGAGCAGGTTTTTGGGTATGGCTTTGCGTTCTTTGATTGAAACAGTCGCTTGCCAGGATATTATTCAACGACGGGGTTACGTCGCGGTCGCTGAGCTCGAAGAACTCCGCGAACACGGTCGACGGCTGTTTGCCAAGATTCAGTCCATGAGACGGGCGTTAACCCGATCAAGCATGGTCTCCCGGTCCTCCGTCATCGGTCATCAGTCAGAACTATGAGTGACATTGCTATTCGTTGCGACCGACTGAGCAAGCAATACCGCATCGGCGAGCGCGAGTCGTATAAAGCCTTGCGCGACGTGGTCACCGAAGCTGCCGCAGCGCCGTTTCGCCGGGCCCGCGCAGCTCTCGGCAACGGCAACGGTGCTGTAACTAGAAACGCAAAACGCGAAACGCGAAACTCCTTCTGGGCTTTGGATGATGTTTCCTTTGAGGTGAAGCGCGGCGAAGTGGTCGGCATTATCGGCCGCAACGGAGCAGGGAAGAGTACGCTGCTCAAGATTCTTTCGCGCATTACCAAGCCCACCAGGGGACACGCGACCATTCACGGCCGCGTCGGATCGTTACTCGAAGTCGGTACCGGCTTTCATCCGGAACTTACCGGCCGTGAAAACATTTACCTTAACGCGGCAATCCTCGGCATGCGCAAAGCTGAAGTGGTGGAGAAGTTTGATGAGATCGTGGCGTTTGCGGAGGTCGAACAATTTATCGATACCCCAGTCAAGCGTTATTCCAGCGGCATGTATGTGCGGCTGGCGTTTGCGGTCGCCGCGCATCTCGAGCCTGAGATTTTGGTGATTGACGAAGTGCTGGCAGTCGGCGACGCGGCCTTTCAGAAGAAGTGCCTAGGGAAAATTGGTGAGGTGGCCCACGGCGGCCGGACCGTATTGTTCGTCAGTCACAACATGGGGGCCATCCGGAATCTTTGCACCGAAGTAGTTTGGCTGGACGACGGAAAGATTGCCGACAGCGGTGACTGCACAGACGTTGTCGGTCGGTATTTGAGGACCACAATTGAGCAATCGGGTTCGTCGATCAAACTTGCCGACGCGCTGCGTTCGAGTGGTGTAGGTTCGCGTCTGAAGATCACGGGTATCGAATTCAACAGCAGTACACCAATTCTTCACGGGGAACCGCTCAGGGTGGGGATCGAATTTGAAACTGCCGCTGCGGTGGAAAAGGTTGGGTTTGGATTCGGCTTCTCCTCGGCGGAAGGCATTCGCGTGATGTCGGTTGATAGCGATCTGTTAGAAGTGCAAAAAGACCTCCCGAAGGGATACGCGGGGCTAGTCCACGCCACCATTCCTCAACTGCAACTTCAGCCCGGCCGTTACACGCTGGACGTCGGCGCGCGTTCCGGAAACAACAATGGTCTTGATTACCTCCCGGGCTGTGCGCAGATCGAAGTGCTTCCTGGACCCAATACTCCACCACTAATTATTCGCGAAACGGGCGGGATGCGGATTCCCGCAAGTTGGGAATGGGAAGCAACGGCTGCCGACCCGGATCAAGATTCGGCTTCAACGAAGTATGAATCCCATGCGACCAATTAAAGTCTTCGCGCGCAAGCTTCGTGACAATGCCAGAGCTGCGCGTAGCGGATTGTTGACGTCGAAGCTCCAACAACTGACCGAGCAATCCGGCGTTGGTGACTCCGCGCATTTGCTTTATGCACTCGTAAAGGGTGCCAAACCGGAAGTCGTGGTCGAGATTGGATCCGCGCGCGGGCGCTCGTCGTGTTTTATGGGATTGGCCTTGAAACAGAACGGCGCTGGTAAACTTTATGCAATCGATCCTCACATGAAGACTGCCTGGAACGACAACGATTCGGTAGACACTTACGACATCTTGAGAAAAAACATCGCCTCCCTGGGCCTTACTGATGTAGTGGAGATTCTGCGAGCAACTTCAAATGAGGTCGCTCGCGACTGGAATCGCAGCATCGATATTCTGTTTATTGACGGCGACCATAGTTACGAAGGCGCGAAACTCGACTGGGAT
>JANLZV010000325.1:0-4644 GCA_031366425.1 Pyrinomonadaceae bacterium
TTCAACCGTTTACTCTAAGGCTGGTTGTGTCGCAGCTTCAACTCTCAGCGTTAACCCGGCGAACTCTGCGTCTCCGCGGTGAATGTGTTCGCACCCATTTTTACCGCCGAGACGCAGAGCACGCGGAGACCACGCAGAGACGGAACCTCAAATTGCGACACTACCCAAAGGCTTGCTAAGTTTCCGCTAGCCAATCTAAAGTTTGAACTCCGAAACTGCTTGAATAATCTCCAGAAACAGAATGCTTGCATACAAATTAATCCTATCAGCGTTTGCTGCCTGCGCGGTTTTTTGCTTTGCGTCGACTCACGCGATCGGCGGATCGCCGAATCCGCCAGCCGCGCCAAAACTTGTGGCCCAACGCATCTCGCTCGCGAATGGTAAATCTTTTGAACTGAATTTGCCTGACGGTTTTGCGATCAGTCCGGCGGTGCAGGGCCTCAAACGCGTACGCTTCATGGCGAAGAGTCCGGACAACCGAATCTTCGTTACCGACATGTATAACCTCACTGACAACAAGCGCGGCGCAGTTTACATTCTCGACGAATTTGATCCGGCGACGAAAAGCTTTGCCCGGGTTACTACTTATCTCAAAGACTTGCGCAATCCAAACAGCATCGCCTTCTACACTGACAGGCAGGGAGTTGATTGGTTTTACCTGGCGCTTACGGATCGCCTGGTTCGCTACAAATACAAAGCGGGTGAGGACGCTCCGAGCGCGACGCCCGAAGTGCTCGCGACATTTCCTGATTATGGTTTGAGTTACAAATATGGCGGCTGGCATTTGACGCGCACGATTGCCATTGGCGCCATCGGCCCCGACGGCAAGATTTACGTCTCAGTCGGTAGCAGTTGCAACGCCTGCGAAGAGAAGGAAGAGGTGCGCGCGAGCATTCTCGAGATGGACGCTGACGGCAAACACCAACGGCGCTTCGCTCACGGATTGCGCAACGCCGTCGGGCTGCGCTGGATAAATCGAAACGGCGCAGGCGGTCTCTTTGCGACGAATATGGGATCAGATCATCTCGGCGACCATAAACCCGCGGATACGATGTATTCAGTTACCAACGGAGCGAACTACGGATGGCCCTATTGTTATCAGTCCGGCGCGAGCCGGCTTCCGGATCCGAAGTTCAACCCCGGCAGCAGGAAATTGAACTGTCGCGAACGTCCTGCTGCCTATGCGGCGTTTGACGCTCACAGTTCGCCGCTCGGGTTGGAATACTTTAATGAAAGTCACAGCTCCATTCTTCGCGACTCGTTTTTGGTGGGACTGCACGGGTCGACCAAGAAAAACCTCAACCGTGGCTATCGCGTAGTACAACTGGCGGCGAGTTCTCGCGCCGGATCCCGAGTCCCGGAAGACTTCATCACCGGCTTTCTCCAGGCGGGCAAAATCTATGGCCGTCCGGTAGACATTCTTGGTTTTGGGCCGGACGCGTTTCTCTTAACTGATGACAGTGCAGGCGTGGTCTACTACGTCTACAAAAAGTAGCGATCAATTTAGCAGGAGGTTCAAACATGCGAACCGCTTACCTGATCCTCGCGCTAGCCGGCGCGATCTTTCTTGCCTCTTTCAACTGTCTGGCCCAGGCACCGCCGCCGGCCGTTAAGGACACTTCCGCTTCAGTGTCCGGCCGAGTCACCGTGGGCGGAAAAGCGGCTGCCGGAATTACGATCACAGCCTCAATGAGCCCCTCGATGTTTGAAACTCGCATGGTCGCCAAAGCTACTACTGACGACGAAGGCAACTATCGGTTGGCGGGACTATCGGCGGGAACACTCAAGATTCTGCCAGTGGCAAAGGCGTTGGCAGTTGGTCCTGACGTGCAGTCAAAACAGTTGGGAAGGCAGGTGAATGTTGCCGCAGGTGAGGCGATCACAAAAGTAGACTTTGAGCTAGTGCGCGGCGGCGTGATTACTGGTCGCGTTACCGACGCCGAAGGCAATCCGGTTATTGGTGAGCGCGTTAGTGTGGTAGGGAAAGGCGCGACTGAAGAAAATGCCAGCTTTGCACTCATGTCGAGTTCCAAGGACAAGACCGACGACCGGGGGATTTATCGGATATATGGATTGAGTCCAGGGAACTACAAGGTCAGTGTGGGCCAGGGGGCCGGTAGCTCCGGCGTTTCGGTCATGGGAATGGGTGGCAGCCAGTATCGTAAGACGTATTACCCCGGGGTGCAGGACGAAGCCAAGGCGACGCTGCTGGAACTCCAGGAGGGAGCCGAGCTCGGGAACATTGATATCACGCCGGGCAAACCCACTAGTGGTTTTTCACTTTCCGGCCGCGTGGTTGATGCAGACTCCGGCCAGCCGGTAGCGAATCTTTATGTCGCTTACTCGCCCGTCAAGGACAATGAGATGGCGCCGGGCGGCCTAAATATTTCGGGCGCGCGCTCCGATGCCAACGGGAAGTTTCGAGTGGAAAGCGTCAAGCCCGGACGCTATGCAGCTTTCACGATGGCTGCGGGAACAGAGAACACTACCTACAGCGATCCGGCCCCGTTTGAAGTGTCGGATGGAGACATCTCCGGCGTTGAGATTAAGGTCCATCAGGGCGCAACCATTGATGGGACCGCCGTCGTTGAAAACAATTTCGACCCGGCAGTGACTGCGCTCTTAAAGTCGCTCGTCCTTTACGCGTACGTCACGCCGAAAGGTTTGGCCGCGCCGTCGTATGCCAGTGGAAAAATCAATCCGAACGGAACTTTTCATTTCACCGGACTCGCCCCTGGCATAGCAAAATTCGGGATGCAGGGATTTCCCACGACGCCGAAGGGCTTAAGTCTGGTACGCACGGAATTTGAAGGTGTTGAGCAGCCTGAAGGTGTAGATGTAGGGACAGGAGCACAGGTCAAGGGAGTGCGACTTGTCTTTGCCTACGGTTCGGGAGTCGTCCGTGGGGAGATCAGAATTGAAGGTGGCGCGATTCCGGAAGGCACGTATTTGCTGTTGTCTCTGCGTTCGCCCACGGGAGATGCTCGCCACTTCGATCGTCTTCTGGAGATCGATTCGCGCAATCACTTTTTAGCGGAGGAACTGCCCGCGGGCACTTACGAACTATTCCTGCGCGCGACCACGAAAGATCAAGCGCAAACGTTATTCGAACCTGTGATTAGGACGGTCACAGTGGCTAATGGCGCCGAGGTGCAGGCGACGCTCGTGGTAAATCTTGCCGCAAAGAAACCAGGTGAAAATTGAAAGCCCTGTTGAAACGAGATCGCATCGCGGCAATGGTTCAGTTCAGTTTGTTCCTGACGCTGTTCGTGTGCGGAATCAACGCCCAATCGCAAACGACTGCGCCGGCAGCCACGCCAACTGCTACCGCCTCGCCATCGGTCCGCAATGTGAAACCAGAAGCTGAGGTGTCAATCACCGGCACGATCAAGGGGCGCGTAGTAACGAACGACGGACGGCCATTTCCAAACGCCAACGTAATTGCCCAAGCTGCCTCGGGTCCGCCGTCCGCAAAAGCCGGACGCACGGATGCTGAAGGAACGTTTACTTTTGATGATTTGCCCGCCGGTCTTTATATCGTGCTTTCGACTGCGCCTGGCTACGTCGATGAAACAATGATTTCCGGCGATCCAAACGCACTGCCGCGTCATTTGATCGGTGAGCATTTGAAGATCACGATGGTCAAGGGTGGCGTGATCACTGGAGTCGTTACCGATGCCAAGGGGCAACCCGTAGTCGGGGTGCCGGTACAAGCTTCGCCGCCATCCGGCGCTTCGTCGCTCTCAAGTTTCATGGGCGGCACGACGGACGAGACTGACGACCGTGGTGTTTACCGAATCTTCGGCCTGCCGCCGGGCCAGTACATCGTGGCCGCGGGCGGCGGTGGCCCGTTTGGCAATTTCGCCTCGAGTGGCTTCGAGCTCGACGTGCTTACTCACTATCCTTCAGCTACGCGTGACACGGCTGTTCCGGTGACGGTGCGAAGTGGGGACGAAGCGACCGGCATCGACATCAAGTATCGCGGCACGAAGGGATATGCGATCAGCGGCGTCGTCGTGGGTGCGGTTGAGACGGGTCCTGTGGGAGGTGCGGTATTCATCATCATTTCAAACGCCGGCACCAGCTCAATTCAGGGAATGACGCTGTCGAGCACGGTGGAACAGCGTCGCGTGTTCAGTTTCACCGGAGTAGCCGATGGCGAATACGATCTGTTCGCAGGTTTCCAGGCTGGTCCAACTGAGAATTCCCTCGTCGCCAGCAAACGCGTGGTGGTGCGTCATGGAGATGTAACCGGCGTCGAACTGAAACTTGCGCAACTCGGTTCGATTGCCGGCACCATCGCCCTCGAGCCGTTGAAGGATGAACCCAAATGCGACAAGCGCGGCTCCCACGTGATTGAAGTACTGATCAATGCTCCGCGTGACGATGCGAAGAAGCCGGGTGGGCCGTTGATGGCTTCGTTGTTCGGGGGCGTCGGCACGTCGCTGACTACGAAGGGCGAGTTCGTGATCAAGAATGTGGAACCGGGCAGATATCGATTCGCATTTCAACTGCCTACCGAAGCTTGGTACCTCCGCTCTATCACTGCGCCGGCTACCGTCACCCAGCCGCCGGGTGATTTAGCGCAGGGCGTGGTGACGATCAAAGGCAGCGAGCGCGTGGCTGGCGTGGCCATCGTCGTGG
>JANLZV010000213.1:0-2196 GCA_031366425.1 Pyrinomonadaceae bacterium
ATAAGTTAGTTCGAGTCGGTCGAGTTCGCCGCCGGTCGCAACGTTAGCAGCCGGCACCAGCAATAACACGGTTCCGCTCGCTCCAGTTTCAACATCACGCGAGCGGACACGCTCGATGCTGAGGTTCAGCAACCAACGATCCGGGGCAATCTCCGGATCGCGTTCAAGCACTCCGGTGATTTCCACCGGCTCACCGAGGGCAATCGTTGGTCTTGTTTTCCCGTTCGCTTCGAGCAGGCGCTTGAGCTGGTTGGGCGGGACAAAGCTCTGCTCCACGGTGGAAGCCGCGAATCCGAGCAGCAACGAAAGTGTGGTTATCGAAATTGTCGCGAGCACCATGCGCTCGCTGAAAAGCGCTAGGGCAGCGAAGATTGCGGACAGGGTGGCGAGTATGACCACACTCGCAAGCGAGACCGAGGCAATCTTGCTCGCGAGAATGCCGAACGCAAACGCAGCGGCAATCTGGGCCAACGGATAGGCGTGGAAGCGCTTCGTCTTAAGACGTGGCTGCATCGTTTGAAAAACAAGCTGAAAGAGTTGTGCCGGTTGATTCAGTTGGGAAGCGGATCAGACTGAATCAATTCCGACGGACAAGCGGGCCACGGTTTCCACGTGATGGGTTTGCGGAAACATATCAAATGCGGTGACAGAGTCAAGCGAATAACCCCTGTCTCCATCGCCGATGAGTTTTTTAAGATCACGCGCGAGGGTCGCGGGATCGCAGGAGACGTAAGCGATCCTGGCTGGACGCAAAGCGAGGATGCCGGCGATGTCTTTGTTTTCGGCGCCAGTGCGCGGCGGATCGAGCAGGAGAAAATCTACCGGGCCCAGCCCGGTTGCGTGTTGGGCAAGCCAATCGCCAACGCGCGCGGTGACGATCTCGTGATTACGGCCTTCTGCTTTCTGCTTTTCGCCTTCTCCCCCCGAGCCCTTCCTCGCGGTCGGGCCTCTGCTTTGGAGGTTGCGGCGAGCGAATTCCGTCGCGCGCGGATTCGCCTCGACCCCAATGACTCGCTGAAAACTCCGCGCGAGCGGAAGGGTGAAAAGCCCAACCCCGCAATATAAATCGATAGCCGTCTCTCCGGCCGTTTCGCCGATAGCAGCGGCAATCAAAGGCTCCAACAAGTCTTGATTGATTTGGAAGAAACCCTCCGCACTGAAGTAGTAGGTTTCCTTCCCGATGCGCCGGCTAACAACCGGAGCATTCGCGCCGTCAACGTTGTCATTCCGCACCGCCACTGAAACACTCTCGTCGCCGACTACCGCGTCAATGTGTTTCGGCAAATTTCCTGAGGAGATTTCCGCACGCAACTGTTCGAGAGTTTGTTGCAACTCGGGCGCAAGCACTGCGCAATACTCCACGTCGCAGACGTTGTTTGAGCCGCGCACAAAATAGCCCAGCCGGCTCGTCGAACGATCAAACTGCCAGGTGGCCCGCGCGCGATACTGCCAGGGCTTCGGCGACGGATGGATTTGAATTTCAACCGGCGTTTCAATCTTCGCGATGCGATGCAGGCAGTCGCGGATGATCGCAACTTTCGCTTCGAGCTGGGCTTCGTAAGTCAGTTGCTGAAAATCGCAGCCGCCACATAGTCCGAAATATGGGCAAGGCGGCTCAGTCCGCACGGGCGAGGGTGTGATCACTTCCTCGATTGAAGCAAAACCAACTTTGCCGGCCACTCGATCCACCTTGACGCGCAGGTGGTCTCCCGGAGCTGCCAGGTTCACGAACAACGTTTGGCCTTCGGCATGCGCGAGCCCCACGCCGCCGGGCAGCAGCCGTTCAATTTCCACTTCAAGTGTTATTGCTTCTTCTATAATTTTCAGTTCCTCTCTGTATGCCTGCGCTTTCGTTACAGGTAAAACAAACTTAGTCGCGGAACGCCAAACTGTTCTCGCAAGCGTTTCGCCAAGAGGTTATCAAACGTCTGCTCGTAAGCCGCCTTCTCCATCTGCTTGCGATATGGCCGCAATTGCTCTTTGACTTCCTCTTTGAACCGGTCAAGCTGTTCGACGGCAATAGCGGATGTCAACGAATCACTCAGCATCCGTTCCAACCCGCTGAGCGACTGCTCCAACTTTTGCGCGTCCGGTCGGGCGGTCTCGCTGAGTTCCCGCTCGAGATCGACTAGCATTGACTCAGCGCGCGCGAGCGCATCAGAAAAATCATCGTCGCTGATTTGTTTCCGCGCGAGT
>JANLZV010000418.1:0-4020 GCA_031366425.1 Pyrinomonadaceae bacterium
CGCCAGCCCGCGAAACGAGATAGTATTACCGAAACAAATCACAGCGGCTTGCGTAGTAAGCGGACACAGCGAAGTTGGGCTCAAGTGGGCGATTAATAAGGCTCGTCTGTCCTTTTCAGCGTTACGAAATTTCGCAATCCAAGTAAATTCATGGAGAACTAGTATCACGAATTCGAAAAGGTCCTTCGTCGCTTTCTTGTTATTGTGATGCGATGGTGCGCGATGAAGCGCAGCGTTGCCAGATTTGGTAAAGCCGCAGGCCGACCAAACGGAAGGCCTTGAGCTTTCGCGGCCAAAGCAAAATCAGTTAGTCAGGAGATCAATCATGAGAAGTTTTAAGTCGTCGTTTGTCCTCGCGCTCTGCTGCTGCGCCTTGATGTTTGGCGCAGTTGGATATGTCTCTGCGCAAGTTGAGTTAGTTCGCACGCCGCGACCGAGCCCCAAGGCGAGTGTTATGCAGCGCATCGGCGTTACTGAAGTCACAATTGTCTACAGCCGTCCCGGCGTTAAGGGTCGAACAATTTGGGGCGAGCCATTGCCGGAGCAAGCCGGCGCCAAGGGCGAGGCCACGCTTGATAATCAAAACGAACGACCCAAAGGCGCGCCCATTGTTCCATGGGGACATGCCTGGCGTACGGGCGCGAATGAGGCCACGCAGTTTATCGTCACTGACGACGTCTTGATTAATGGACAGAAACTTCCCGCCGGCAGCTACAGTCTCCACACGATTCCGACTAAAACCGAGTGGACCATTATCTTCAACAGCGAAGCCAATCAGTGGGGCAGTTTCAATTACAACGCTGCGAAAGATACGTTGCGAGTGAAAGCCAAACCGGAGTGGGGCGAGCACAGCAAGGAGTGGTTGGAGTATTGGATTGATCCGGTCAACGAGACTTCGGTCAAGGTAAATATTCGATGGGAGAAAGTGAGCGTTCCTTTCACGGTGGAAGTTCCAAACGTGAAAGAGTTGACTCTGATAAAGGCGCGGGCTACGGTTGCGGCCGCCAAGCCGGACGATTGGCGCACTCCTTTGCAGGCGGCAAATTACGTCTTCCAGAGTGAAGACAAGATGGATCCAACCGAGGCCATGGGATGGTTGGAGCAATCGATCAAGGCCAAAGAGACTTACGGAAACATGTATACCAAGGCGCGGGTGCTGGCTACCCAGGGGAAGACGGCGGAAGCCATCGCCGCCGGAGAAAGGGCGCTAGTCCTCGGCAAGGAAGCTAAAGTGAATACCGCTGATCTGGAGAAGCGGATGGCTGAGTGGAAGGCCAAGAAGTCTTAACGATCGAGGTTGATCCCGGCCGGTTGCGGTCGGGGTAGACCTTCTTGAAAACCAAGCGTTGTTGGTAAAATGTGGCACCATGAAAAAATCAGATAGCCCCCTCTTCGCACGCGCCCTGGCAATAGTGCTGATCGGTCTGTTCGCAACTTCGCCCGTGTGGGCCACTTGTGGTGGCGGCGGCGGCGGTGGGGGCGGCGGAATGCCGAGCGGCGGCGGCGCGGCGCGTCCGGAGGTTTACTACGTGCCGTGGAAAGCCCGCGTGCCGAAAGATCCGCCTGCGATGGGTCTGATCCTTTACTGGTTCCCCGCGTCGAAGGAAGAGTTACAAAAATCCAGCTTGCGCACGTCACGCCCACTGTCGCTTTACGCCGCCCAGTGTATCTCGATGGAATTGGCTGACTCGCGAATTCCCAACGCTGACAAACTAATCGGCGAATCGAAGTTGCCGGTTGCCGTGTTGGCCACGCCTGACGGCACTCCAGTGACGCGAGTAGAGAACAAAGATGGTCGCCTGAAAGTTGAACAACTTGAGAAGGCCGTGGAAACGGAAGTGAAGGCGCGCGAGAGTGCGCTCGAAGACAAATTAAAAGATGCGAAGGCGAAAGTTGCGGCCGGCGACAACGCGACCGCGATCAAGATTTACCAGTCGATGCTCGACCAGAAATGCATGTTTCCAAAGAAGGTTAAGGAAGCAGCCAAGGAGTTGAAGAAGCTGGGTGTCACGGAAGCGGCCCGGCTAACCGATGGAGCAGACGCGCTCGTCCCCGTAAGAGCCGGCCGCCAGAGTGCGCTGATTGAACAGACGATGCAACGCGGGTTGATCGCGGAACTCAACGCGAAATACTTTACGGCGGAAGAACTCTACAACCGTGCTCACACGATGGATCCGGCTGACGCTACGCCGTTGCGTTACCTCGGTGAACTCTATCGCCATCACCTCGGCGATTGGGTCAAGGCGCGTACGTCGTTTGAAGCGATTCTTGCCATGCCCGCGGATCCTTTGTCGCGCGCCGTGGCCTTGCACGGTCTCGGCAAGATGACGATCCACGACGGCGAGTTTAAAAAAGGTCTCGGGTTGATGGAACAGGCTGCCGGCGAATTTCCACTCGCCTTGACCTATCGCAATTTGGCGGTCTATTGGAACTCCGAGCACGACCTGGCGAGGGGCGCCGAATACACGCAAAAAGCCCTCGACCTCGATCCGAAAGATCCATACAACATCGTCTTTGCCGCCGTCTTCATGTCAGCCTCCGGCCGCGGCGATCAGGCGCTGAAGATCGCGCGGGAGAATATGGATCTGTTGCCTGCGTCTTATAATCTCGCCGGTATTTTTGCGCAAAACGGCCAGCGCGAGATGGCCCTGGCAATGCTCAAGCGCCACTTCTTTCAGTATGAGCGCTATCAGGCCGTGCGGGAAAAGGAAATGATGGAAGCACGAGTCGACGCGGTGTTTGATTCCCTGCGTGAAGACTCCGTGTTTCTGGCACTCACCCGCGGCGCCGATGGGAAGCTGCAAATGCCGATGAGAAGTGTGAACCCGCCAGAGGGAACTAACAGATAGTCCGTGAAGAGGTCCGGGTGCAGGCCCTGGCTGCCGCCTATCAAACCCACATCAAGAAGCCAGTGGATCCCGCCAAGCTCGCCGCGGCGGTAGCGAGTCTCGGAAAAAAGCCGCAGGCGTAATCGAATTTCTCCGTCTGACCGGGAAAGAATTCACCCGATATGGGCGTAGCAAAATTAACTGACTTAAACACCGTCGTTCCCGCGGAGAGCAAGTATGCGCGGGTGGAACGCGAACGCCGCTACTTGCTGCAAGACCTGCCGGCCGGGTTGACGCGGGCCGATCCGCACGTCCAGATCACCGACAATTACATCACTGGCACGCGGCTGCGCCTGCGCAAAATTCGCGAGCCGCGAACGAACAAATGGACGGTCAAGCTCACTCAAAAGTTTGCTCCCGCCGCGCAAGACTTTTCCCGCACCGTGATCACTAACATTTATCTGAACGCCCTGGAGACAGAGGCTCTCGGAATTTCCGACGCCAACGAAATTCGCAAGAACCGTTATCCGTTTGAATTCGAAGGCCGGCAGTTTTCTGTCGACATGTTCCTCGGAGACTTGTTTGGCCTCGTCATGGCGGAAGTGGATTTTGAAACGGATGCGGAGCTTGATGGTTTTCTGACGCCACCATTTGCGATTGCTGACGTCACCAACGTCGAGTTATTTACGGGTGGTCGGCTTTGCGAGTTAACGTTTGCGGACATTCGTGATGAGATTGTGAAACGGGCGCGTTCTAATGCCGCGGTTCCCCGGTAAGGTAAACGCGTTAACTGAAAAATTATGAATCGGTCTCAGCAACTCCTAGTCTTGGTGCTCCTGCTCGCGGCGGCAGTGAGCGCGTGTAAGACTCACAACGAGCCGCAATCTGAAGCAGAAAATAGCTCGACGCAGATCCAGCAAGCTGCCGGAGGCGCCACCACTCAAGGGCAAACGAGAGTCTTCAAAGGTTCGATCAGCGACACCCTCGGACTTGAAATGAAGCTCTTGCGCGAAGGCGATCGACTCACCGGTTCCTACTTCTATGAAAAAGTCAGGACCAAGATCGATCTGCGCGGCACGATCGACAACGCCGGAAACGTCGCCCTCGATGAGTTTGATGGGAAGGGCAAGCAGACTGGCACCTTCAAAGGCCTCTGGAAAGAAGACGAGACGGGTGTCATCGTAATCAAGGG
>JANLZV010000215.1:0-8201 GCA_031366425.1 Pyrinomonadaceae bacterium
CAAGCGGATATGAAAATGAAAAGGTAGAGGATCGACTCCTCTACCTTTTTCTTTTTGTGACTCGAAAGACTGAAGGTGATTTAACCAGTGGCGGACTCGAGCCGCGGGCGGCGACGCCCCGCCAGTAGCTTGATCGCAAAAAGGCTCGAGAGCCATGCCAGCAATGCCGAGGAGGCGACCGACCAGCAGATTCCGGCGATTGAAGGCTCCACATAGGGAACGATCAAGGCAACCAGGATGCTCGCATTCGTGACTCGGGCCGCCAGCCGGCGCACGCGCAGCGAATGCTGCAACCAGTTGATACGACGCAGTTCTGAAGCAAGGTAGTCATCGTCATCGTTCAGCAAAGCATAGTAGTCAGCCTCGCGCCGGGCGTAACTTGTTAGCGATTTCTCCGAAGCAGCGCGCGCGCCCTCACGATACTGGTGAATTACGTGGGCCAGTTTGCCGTCTCGCAGAGCAAGGTTGGCCATCCCCATTCGTGAGCGGAAGTTTCCCGACTCCAAATCCAGGGCCTTTTGAAAGGCGTTTTGCGCGCGTTTGGTGTCGTCCCATTCGAGAAAGCTTTCGCCGATCAAAGCGAGTAAGCCTGGTTCACCAGCGCGCATTGCCGAAAGTCGCATCGCCGCGCGAGCCCTGGAGAGAAGTTTTGGATCACTCAAACTGCTCGCCTGCGAACGCAGTAAACGCGCAAACTCAAAAATCAAGCGGCCATCGCCAGGTTTTATGATCAAGGCACGTCGAAATGCCTCACGCGCCTGGCTCAAGCGGCCCGCGACTCGTAGTTTGTTTCCCAGTGCGCCTAACAAGACTGCGCGCGCCTGATCCGCCGGAGCCGCACTCGGCGCCTGAACCGATAATCCCTCGCCGTCGATTCCCTCTTCGATTCTGCGCTTAACCCCACCCAATTTGAAATCCAGGTTAGCGCTCTCAACTACGTCGACCGACGCCAGATGGAGGGATTCGACCTCGCGATTCAGCGCACTCGGTTCACAGAGATAATCGCGTAGCTCTAAAGTTCGCAGATCAAGTTTCTCTTCATAAAGACGTGGAAGAAGCTGGCCGATCATTTGGCGATAGCTGCGACCGCCGGAGGCGAAGGTAAACTGGACATTCTTTCCAGCCACGTGCGTCCGGTAGCGATAGCGCACCCGTCCACCCCGCCTTAGAGTGCGAAGTGTATGAGTATCCACCCGTTCCAGATCATCGATGTGAAGTTGTTTTTGCCGGCCGGCGATCATCCGCTGGAGAAACGGGGCCGGCCCACGCCGGCTAATCACCTGTCCATCGAATTCAATCCGGTCTGTGAATGCGAGGATGGGAACAATCAGCCAGGCAAGGGAGACCACTCCGAGCGCCAGTAGATCCTGTTCCGAACGCAGTAGCAGCGCTGACGCAAAAGTCAGCACACTGGCTGCAGCTAGATATGAGCCGGGGGAGACGCGCACACTGGCTAAGCGGCGGCCCTTGCGCGGAAGTTCCCGGTCTCTGGCTATCTCCGTCAGCGCTTTCAGCGTTTCGATGTGCTCGGTTTCATTCACTGCTTTTCTCCACAGGACAATCGACCGGCACCTCAAGTGAAAACATTCCGCGGCCGCGCCCCGGTTCAGTGTAACGCAAGTCGGCGAACTGAACGAGAGTCTGAACCGTACAGTTTGCCTCAGCTACATTAACGACCGGAAACCTCGCGAAATTCAAAAAGACTTGCGCTCTCCCGTCGCGAGCTGCTTCATCAACTGCCACCTCGGCACGCCCTTGCGGCTTTTCAAAGCGAACGAGATCTGATCGCTTCTTACTATCGTCCAGCAAGCCTAATCCGAAACGGTAAGTGGCGCGATCAGTTTCCACGAGGGAAACCCAGCGAAACGGATTTGCCAGCGTCGGAGTGGCGGCGACCTGAATAATTCGTTCACCGTTCGCACTGCCGATGTTTGTCGCCTCGGCCCGTGTCTGCCGCAATGCGATCGCGTGAGCGATAAACAACCCGGCTAGATAAACTCCGGCAATGCTGAGCGCCGCTATGGGGATCCTCGCGCCCCAACGTTCGCCCTTTTGCTGCCAAAAGAGGACCATCAACACGACGAGCGCAGCTATCCACGCGATACGCAACGGCAGCGCATTTGAAAGCCCGCCGCGGCTCGCCGTCCCAAACATCACCAAAAAGCTCGTAGCAACCGCGAGCAGGAGCCACACGCCGCGCTGCAGTTTTGTGTTGGACATCAAAAGGAAGGTGGCCCCTCCCAGAATCATCCATAAAAAGGGATCGATGATGAAAACAAGATCGCCATAAAACCAACGTTGACTCCACGGCAGCAGGAACCGCATACCATAATTGTTGGTCCAATCCATTAATGGATGAGAAGCGCTCACGAGGAAGGATGCCAGGAGCAAACCAGGGAGGCGGATGCGAGGTTCGCGTTTACGAAACCGGGCAAGCAGACGATCGCCGAAATAAAACAACAGCGGCAACGCAATCGCGAAAAAGACCGTGCCGCCAATCGAGTGGGTTATGCCCCGATGATGTTGCAGATACAACCAACGCCCACCGAGAAGTGCAATTATGTCAGCATCAGGTGCGTTGGCGGCCAGCAGGCAAAGCGACGTAGTGGCTGGTGAGAGCTTGTCGAGTCCGGCTTTCGCAGCAGCCAGACCGATGAGCGAGTGGGTAAGGTTGTCCAAAATCCAGTGGGCGAATCAAAACGGAAGATCTCCGCTAGGCGCAACGGGAGTCAATTTCGCATAACGATCAGGATCCACTTTTTGCAGTTTCTCCGTAGCGTCGCGAGCTGCTCCAGATAACGCCACCGCAGTTCCCTCTTTATCTTTAGCCTTGCGCGCAGCTTCTACTATGTTGAATAAGAGATCGGCGGCCTCTTTTTTCTTGCCTTGTTTTTCGTAGACACCCGCCAGGCGCAAGTTCGCCGTTTCAGCCGTAACAACCATCGTGTTTTGTGCCGCCAGTTCGGCGTAAAGCTTTGCGGCTTCGTCAAACTTTGCGTCGGTTTCGTTGGCCTGAGCGAGGGCAAATTTGGCAAGAGTCGCGGCTTCAACTACGTCGCCCTTGCTGACTTCAGCGAGTTCGATCATCGCCCTATTGCGATCGGTCGCGAGCATATTTGCGGCGATAAAATAGCGCGCTTCCGACTTGTATGGTTCGCCATACTTGGCCGCAACTTTTTGAAACTCTTCAATCGCCTTCTGCGACCGTTCCTGCTCACTTGCATACGGCACCGCTGTAGGGTCGGTCGCCGAGGGTGCTCCAGCTATTGGCGCCGTCGCGATCTTAATCGCCCGGCCCATCGCTCGTTGCGCCTCGTCAGCTTTGCGACTGCTCCACTTAAGCCAAAACCCGATGAGCGCTGCCAAAACCACTACGCCGAGAATGCCGTAGAGGATCGTTTTGCCCTTCCCCTCCAGCCGGTCGCCCACTCGATCAAAGATTACCCCAGCCGTATCACGAAATTTGTCGTGCTGCAGTTCCCTCGCCCGCTTCTTGTTTTGTTTCGCCACGCTTTGCTTTCTCGCAAGATCACATAGTGAACTGCGTTCCTGGTAGGTGTATGATTCGGAAAAGAGTAACTCTAGTGGCAGCTCGGAAAACTTGTCAAGCAGGGCCTTTGCGTAGTATTCGGAGCGCGCAAACCATTTCAACGGTCAAACGACATCCAAGTGGCAGCATGAGAATTACGGCGGGAACAAACTGTGGAGAGCTGGAGTCTAAGCTCGCGACTGTCCGGATTGGGTGTGGGCGGTTAGCTAGTCCGATTCCGGCCCCAGGGGGTACAACGTGAGCTACGGAGAGCCAATCGCCCTCCGAGGGCAAATGGAATTGGGCCGGGTTGTGCCTGCGGCGGCCGTGGAATCGCGCTCATCCGCCGAAGTCGAGTTCATTGAACGTTTGAAGCGGGGCGAGGCTGCGGCCTTCGAAGATTTGATCGCCGCCCGTTCCGGGGAAATCTATGGGTTGCTCTTTCGCCTGACTGAAAACAGCGAAGAAGCTCGCGACCTGACTCAGGAAACTTTTTTGCGAGCCTTTCAAAACATCGGGCGCTTTCGTGGCGAAGCAGACTTGAAAACCTGGATTTACCGGATCGCGATCAATCAAGCGCGCAATCGCTGGCGCTGGTGGCGACGCCGCCGCCGCGACGCCACTGTATCGCTTGATGCTACGTTTGGCAGTTCGGAGCAAACGTTGGCCGCTACCCTCGCTGAGGGTTCGGCGAATCCGGAGCAGACGACGCTGGCCCACGAACGCGAATTCGTCCTGCGGGCGGCGTTGCGAAAGATTGGCAATTCGTATCGTGAGACGGTGATCCTGCGAGACATCGAAGGATTTAGTTATGAAGAGATCGCGGAGACCCTGGGAATCAATGTCGGCACAGTGAAATCGAGATTGGCTCGTGGCCGGCAGGAATTGCGTCTGAAGTTGGAAGGCTCTTTGTAATTTCAGAATTGCAGATTACCGCCGAGGTTTCAGAATTTCGATGGTAATCAGAAGTTAAAAAGATTCGGATGGCCGACCCGCCCCGGTTCACAAACAACTCGGTGCCAAATGGGTCGATGTGAGAAACGGCGGAACTCCGCGGAGGAGATCAACGATGAAAGCGAATTTGAAAACGTGGCCAGCAACACCCGTTGAAGCCTCGCTTAAATCAATGACCGACTTTGTGCTTGAGACTTTGCCCAAGTTGCTCTTTCAGCAAAAGAGGGAGCAGCCGGGGCCGGCCGGCCATCCGATGTATTACCAAGGTTGATTATGAGTTGTCGCGAAACAGTAAACCTGCTCTCGGAGTACATCGATGATGTGCTGACGCTGCCGGCTCGAGCCGCAGTCGATTCTCATCTCGATCGGTGTCCGGTGTGCAGAGCTGAAGTAGCAGCGTTGCGTTCGCTTAGCCGCAGCCTGAGTTACCTGAGCGCTCCAATACCGCCGCTTGATCTGGCGACGACCATAAATGATGCACTCCTGATCGAGGCCGCTGCGCTTCGTCAGTCACCCAAGCCGACCTGGACACAGCAGATTACGCTTTGGCTTCAACCGCGCTTGATGCCTTACAGCGTGGGCTCTCTCGCTTCGGTAATCTTGTTCTTCTGCATGTTCGCCGGACTTCGGCCCCACTTTGTCGCCCTGCAGGAAGCCGCAGAGCAAAATAACGCTTACTTAAACCGGGGTTACGACTTGAATCGCCCGGTGACACCCGAAGACTTCTCCGCAAGTCGGGCGCCTTTTGCGGGACAATCTCCGAGCCTTAATCCTGACGGCGCTTTGGCAGTGCTGACCAGTGCTTACGCGAATCCCCGTCCCGATCTTACTGAAGACGCAGATGACATGATCGTGGTGGCCGATGTTTTCAGCAACGGCGCCGCGTCGCTCGCTGATGTAGTGCAGGCGCCACGGAATCACAGAATGCTCGCGGAATTTGAGTTGGCGCTTCGGGAAAGCACGGCGTTTGTACCGGCCTCTTTAGATCGTAGACCAAACACGATGCGAGTAGTTTTCACCGTCCAGAAAGTGGACGTTCGCGACACGGGGTTTTAACGTTTCAACTCCACGCGCCTCCAATCAAGCCGTATTAGTCTGGGCCTACCTACGCGCCGAAATAACTGTTGCTATCCCAATCACGCTGCTGCTGGTTGAGTCGCTTGACGCACCGCACGGCGCATGTTAGTTTGCGGCTTCACCCCTTAGTCCCATAAATTACTTGGAAGAGATTCAGGCTATCAGGTTGGGGGAATAGCTTGAAATAAACTGCGTGACTGCTGTCGCTCCCGAACTCAAACAAACGCCACTCAACGCCATTCATCGCAAGATGGGCGGCCGCATGGTCGACTTTGGCGGCTGGGACATGCCGGTCCAGTATCCGGCCGGCACAATCGCCGAACATCTGCGCACCCGAACTCACGCTGGTCTTTTCGATGTTTCACACATGGGCGAGATAAACGTCAGCGGTAGCGGCGCGGTCGACTTCATTAATCGCCTGACCTCAAACGACGCGGCGAAACTTATCGACGGGCAAGCTCAGTATTCCGCGTTGACTACGCCCGCCGGAACGGTCATTGACGATCTCCTGGTCTATCGTTTTGCGCCCGAGCGTTTTATGCTCGTCGTCAATGCCGGTACTACTGAAAAGGACTGGGACTGGATCGCTGCTCATCGCGGGAATGAATCTGTTGAACTCAAGAATGTCAGCGCAGCTTACTGCCAGCTAGCGCTTCAGGGACCAGACGCGCTTGGCATTCTCCAGGGGCTCACTGACACACCACTCGCCGAGATCAAGTACTACCACTTTAGCGAAGGCCGGGTTGACGGAGTCGAGGCTATCATTTCTCGGACTGGTTACACCGGTGAAGATGGATTTGAAGTTTACGCTGCGGCCGATAAAGCCGGACAGATTTGGAACAAGATGCTTGAGGCGGGCTCATACGGCTCAGACGATGGAATAATTCCCTGCGGGCTGGCCGCGCGCAACACTTTGCGGCTCGAAGCAGGCATGGCGCTTTATGGCCATGAGATCGACGAATCAACAACGCTCCTGGAAGCAAACCTTGGTTGGATTTGCAAACTGAGCAAGGCCGACTTCATTGGCCGGGATGCCCTCGCGAAACAAAAGGAAACGGGTCCGACGAGGCGTCTGGTGGGATTTGAAATGACTGACCGCGGCATCGCTCGCGACGGACAGGAAGTTCTCGTCGACGGCGCGCGCGTTGGAACCGTGACGTCTGGCAGTCCCGCACCATTCCTGAAGAAAAACATCGGCATGGCTTACGTGCCCACTGCCTTCGCCGTAGAAGGTCAACCGATTCAGATCGACGTGCGCGGAAAACTCACCGCGGCTCAGATAGTGAAGACACCATTTTATAAGCGCGCCCGTTAGCAGTTTCGGGATTAGTTTTAGCTTGCAGCAATTGATAACCGTCTGGAGGAAACATGGCCAACGTTCCTGAAGATTTACATTACAGCAAAGACCACGAGTGGGTGAGAGTGGAGGGCGATGTCGCCACTGTGGGAATCACTGACTACGCGCAGGATTCTCTCGGTGATGTGGTTTATGTCGAACTGCCTAAAGTTGGTGAAACATTTGCCGCGAATGAATCTTTTGGTTCCGTCGAATCGGTAAAGGCCGTCTCCGAAGTGTTCTCTCCAGTTTCAGGCTCGGTGTCTGAAGCTCACGACACGCTGAGCGACGACCCTGAAAAGGTAAACACCGATCCCTACGGCGACGGCTGGATGATTCGAATCAAGATGTCGAATCCAGGCGAAGTAGACAGTTTGCTGACTGCTGCGGAGTATGAAGATTTCACGAAAGCGGAGACTGAGTAACGCGTGCGCTACATTCCAAACTCGCCTGAAGAGCGGGCGGAGATGCTTCGCCAGGTCGGGCTAAACTCTGCGGACGAATTATTCGATTCAATTCCAAAGGATTTACGTCTCGACAGACCTCTCGCGACACCCGCAGCCCTGTCGGAGATGGAGTTATTGTCCGGCTTTGAGCGGATGGCGAATCGCAACGCCGGCGCGGGGCGTGCGATTTTTTTGGGCGCGGGCGCTTACCAACATTACATTCCGACGGTCGTCGATCACATCGTATCTCGCTCGGAATTTTTCACAGCCTACACTCCCTATCAACCGGAAATTTCTCAAGGCACGCTCCAGGTAATTTTTGAGTTTCAAACCCTTGTCTGCCAGCTAACCGGAATGGAAGTGGCGAACGCGTCTATGTACGACGGTTCAACTGCGCTCGCCGAGGCAGTATTGATGGCGGAACGAGTGACCAGGAGATCGAAGGTCATTTCGTGCGGCGCTATTCATCCGGAATACCTCGACGTAGCCAACACATACGTTCAGCACGCAGGCATCGAGTTGCTTCACGCCGACTTCGATCCGCAAACAGTAAAGACTTCCGGGGCCCTGAGCTCGCTACTTGACGACACCATCGCCGCCGTCGTGGTCCAATCGCCAAATTTCTTTGGCTGCATCGAGGATGTCACAGCCCTCGCTCGGCAAGCGCACGCCGTGGGCGCGTTATTGATCGTTGCGGTCACGGAAGCTATCTCACTTGGTTTCTTAAAATCACCAGGTGCGTGCGGCGCCGATATCGTCGTCGCCGAAGGCCAATCTTTTGGCGTGCCCTTATCCTTTGGTGGTCCATACGTCGGACTCTTCGCCACTCGAGATAAATACGCGCGCCAGATCCCTGGCC
>JANLZV010000445.1:0-2890 GCA_031366425.1 Pyrinomonadaceae bacterium
AGCGGTAATGAGTGATGAGTGATGAGTGATGAGTGATGAGTGATAAGTAAGCAGAAGATCAGATGCTCACTTATTACTCATCACGCTTCACTTTTTATCAATAGCCTATGCCAAAGCTCTCCATCAAAGACCTTGATCTAAAAGGTCGACGCGTCTTCATCCGGGTCGACTTCAATGTTCCGATCAAAGACGGCAAAGTTGACGACGACACCCGAATCCGATCTTCTCTCCCAACAATTCAGTATGCGCTGGACCAGGGTGCACGAGTAATTTTGGCTTCTCACCTCGGGCGTCCTAAAGGCGAGCGAGTAGAAAAATACAGCCTTGCCCCAGTAGGCGAGCACCTTTCGGCACTGCTGGGGAAGCCGGTAACGTTTGCAGCGGATTGCGTCGGCGAGAAAGCGGAGTCGGCGATTGCCGCCATGAATGATGGCGACGTCGTCTTGCTTGAGAACCTCCGTTTCCATCCGGAAGAAGAAAAGAATGATTCGGCCTTCGCGCAGCAACTCGGCGGGCTCTGCGATGTTTACGTAAACGATGCGTTTGGCGCGGCGCATCGGGCCCATGCATCTACCGAAGGAATTACCAAACACGTGAGCCAGGCTGCGGCCGGTCTTTTAATGCAGAAGGAATTGGAGTACCTGGGCCGGGTGATCAGTAATCCTGAACATCCATTTGTGGCAATTCTGGGCGGGGCCAAAGTTTCCGACAAAATCCCGGTGATCAATGCACTTATCGATCGGAAGGTCGACAAACTTTTGATTGGCGGGGCGATGGCCTATACGTTTTTCAAGGCCCAAGGCTTCACGGTTGGGAAGTCGTTAGTGGAAAACGAGATGATGTCTACTGCGCTGGAGATCAAGCAGCGCGCTGAAGCCGAACACGTCGAGCTGCTGCTACCAACCGATCATCAAGTCGTGGATAGCTACGAACCCGTCAAAGGCGACAAGATTGTCGCGAAAACAATTCCGATTGAATTTACAAACGCGGGCCACGCCGGCATGGACATCGGCGTGGAGACCATCTCACATTTCGCGAATGCTTTAGCCGATGCGCAGACGATAATCTGGAATGGGCCGATGGGCGTGTTTGAAGAGCCGCCGTTTAACGAGGGAACGATTGGCATCGCGCGCGCGGTTGCAAACGCGGCTGATCGTGGTGCAACGGTAATCGTTGGCGGCGGCGACTCCGTAGCCGCCGTAACGCAAGCCGGAGTAGCCGACCGCATCACGCATATCTCGACCGGCGGCGGCGCCACGCTCGAGTTTCTATCAGGTGAAGCGCTGCCCGGCGTTGAGGCGTTGAGCGAGAAGTTAACGGGTGACAAATCAACTAATCATGCGTAAACCGATAATTGCCGGAAACTGGAAGATGTATAAGACGCTGGGCGAAGCAGTGGACACCGCGCTTGCTTTGAAGCCGCTCGTGGCCAATGCGAACCATTGCGAAGTCGTCATTGCCCCAGTATTCACGGCGATCAAAACTGTGGCCGATCGACTCGAAGGCTCAAACATCAATGTCGCCGGCCAAAACTGTTCTACCGAAGTTGAAGAAGGCGCGCATACCGGCGAAATTACCGCCGCGATGCTCCGCGATGTGGGCGCGAAGTTCGCGATCGTTGGTCATTCCGAACGTCGTCAGATTTATTCCGAAAACGATTCGATGATTAACAAGAAGTGTGCAGCGGCCTTAGCGAGCGGTCTCAAGGTTATTCTCTGTGTGGGTGAGAGCCTGGAGCAGCGCGAGCAGGGAACTGCAGAACGGGTGGTGCGCGGTCAACTCAGCGGCGGACTCAATGGGTTGACAGCCTCTGACCTCGACCGTATCATCGTCGCTTACGAGCCTGTTTGGGCCATTGGGACGGGACGTACAGCGTCGCCGGAGCAAGCGCAGGAAATGCACGCGTTTATCCGGCGCGTTTTCATGGAGACCTACTCTGCTGAAGCAGGAAACGCCATGAGAATTCTATACGGCGGCTCAGTGAAACCTGACAATGTTGGTGGCTTGATGTCGCAAGCGGACATCGACGGGGCTCTGGTGGGCGGCGCAAGTTTGAAAGCCGAAAGTTTCGCTCAGATCGTTAACTACAAGTAGGGTTGGTGGCAGCTCTCTAAATTAGTTTAGAAGTACGACAAGGAAAAAGCTCGCGAGTCGTTCATGAGGATTTGAATTGTTAACTTACACTTTATACGGACTCTTTATTTTGGCGTGTGTGGTGCTGGTGGTTGTGATCTTATTGCAGCCCGGCAAATCTGGCGCGGGCGATCTTTTTTCAGGAAGCGTTTCGAGCACGGCCTTCGGTCCGCGTGGCACTGCAAGCATCTTGTCTAAGATTACGATCGCCGCTGCGGCCGGGTTTATGTTGATTGCGCTGATGCTGTCATTGCCTGCGGTGACTGGTTCACACTCAGTCTTGCAGACAACGCCAGCTGAAGCCGTTCCCACTCCCGCCCCCGTCGCTTCGCCGGCAGCGACGCTCGTTCCCGCAGCTACGCCTGCGGCTAACGCGTCTCCGGCAGCTTCTCAGGCAGCGTCGCCAACCAAGTAATCCGGAGATGGTAATTTGATAGAGGGCGGTTCACACGGACTGGGCGGAAATGCCCTAACCTCGCCGTAGTGCAAACCATAAATTGATAGCTTAGCCGAAGTGGCGGAACTGGCAGACGCGCACGGTTGAGGGCCGTGTGAGGCAACTCGTGGGGGTTCGAGTCCCCCCTTCGGCACCATACTATCGATCAAGACACCGCGTATCACACGCGGTTTCTTCATTTTTACTGGTCTTTTCGCCCGAACGCTGTTTTACACTGTTCAAACCTCCTGCACTTTTTACCCCTAGTTGAGACTTAGTTGAGACACCAAATTTTTGGTAAGAGGGTGTTACGTGTGGGAA
>JANLZV010000223.1:0-7806 GCA_031366425.1 Pyrinomonadaceae bacterium
GAAGCCGACTTGAACTCACGCGATCCCATTTAAATTTATCTCCAACGCCCACACCAGACATCGTTTCTTTTTCTCGCATTGTAGAAACTCGGGGTAGACACTACGCAGGGCAGAGGTTAGCATCCTAAACGCGAGGATGGACGACTGACCCAGACAGCCACGCAAGACCGCTTCGGTCTATCGCCTGTCTTTTATGCCGATAAAATACCCCGAAGGAAAACCCCCAGGCGGGATGCGGCCCAGAAAAGACCGCACATCCCAGTCACGGATCGTTTCTTACAGCGAACCTGGGCCAACGCTGGGCCGGCGATTGCTCCGGCGGCTTCTCAGCCCCATCGTTCTCATTCCCGTTGCTCTCTTGCTCGCCGTTGTCGTCGGATTTGCAATCTACTACTGGACTGTTTTCTCCGCGCGAGTCGACAACTTGCTGGCCGGCGAAGTTTTTACCCGCTCCGCCGGAATCTATGCGGCGCCCAAGCAGTTGCGCGTGGGCCAGGTTCTAACTCCTGAACGCCTAATCGAATTTCTCAAAGCATCAGGTTACGTCGAAAAGACGCAGCAGGCTGATAAAGCGCGGGGTCGTTATTACGTGAGCTCTGGAATTGTCGACGTTGAGCCGAGCGACAACATCACGGTAGACGGACAGCGACAGTTTCAGCGAGTCCGAGTCCAGTTCTCAAAGACCGGCAAGTCGATCGCTTCGCTCGCGCAGTTAGACGACAACGCTCACTTGGACAAAGCGTGGCTGGAGCCTGAACTGATTAGCTCGGTCACCGGCCGCGACCGCTCCAAACGCAAAGTGATCGGGTTTAACGATCTGCCCCCTCACCTCGTGAAGGCAATCACAGTCACTGAGGATCGAGCATTCTTTGAACACTATGGAGTTAACCTGCGCGGTATCTTGCGCGCTTTTATTCGACGTTACGACGCTGATCCGAACTCGCCGATCGCGCGGCAGGGCGGGTCGAGCATCACGCAACAGCTAGTTAAAAATCTTTTGCTCTCGCCGGAAAAGACGTTGCGTCGCAAAGCCGCCGAGGCTTACATGTCGGTGATTCTCGAGACGCGTCTGACCAAAGAACAGATCTTCTCGCTCTATGCAAATCAGGTTTACCTCGGACAGCAATCGGGTTTTTCGATCAATGGATTTGGCGAAGCCGCCGATGCTTACTTCGGCAAAGACGTGACGACACTTACGCTTCCCGAAGCGGCTTTTCTTGCGGGAATTATTCGCAGTCCTAATCGATACAATCCTTATCGCGACCTTGAGACCGCGACGGCGCGTCGCAACCAGGTGCTGGACAGCATGGCGGAAACCGGGGCGATTACCGGACCGGAAGCTGAACAGGCCAAGCAGACACCGTTGCAAGTGTCGTCCGCAAAAGGTCGGATCGACGTTTCCGATGCGCCGTATTTTGCCGATCATGTGCAGAGTCAGTTAGGCGATATCATCGCCGGCCCCGGCGCCGCGGAGCATCTACGGATCTACACGACCATCGATCTCGACCTGCAACGCGCGGCTTACTCTGCCGTGACCAAACAGTTAGCGGCCCTCGATAAAATTCAGGGAAAGAGGTTTGCGCCGGGCACTCTGCAAGCATCGCTGATCGCAATGAATGCGCGCACCGGCGAAATCGTCGCGATGGTGGGCGGCCGGGACTATTCGAAGAGCCAACTCAACCGCGCGACGGACGCCTATCGCCAGCCGGGTTCCGTCTTCAAGCCTTTCGTTTATGCCACGGCGCTCAACACCGCCTACGATCCCGTTCCGCGCGTAATCACCGCAGCTACGACTTATGTTGACGAACCGAAAACGTTTACCTTCGACAACCAGGAATATTCACCGGGAAACTTCGGCGACTCATACACGCACGGACCGGTGACTTTGCGCGACGCCCTGGTCCACAGCCTGAACGTAATCACAGTCGACGTTGCCATGGAGGTCACGATCGGACGCGTGATGAATTTGGCAGCGAAGGCAGGATTGCCCAAGCCGGCGCGTTCATATCCGGCCATGGCGTTGGGCACCAGCGAGGCGACGCCGTTGCAAGTGGCTTCGGCCTATACCGCGTTTGCTACCCTGGGAACCCGCACGAGTCCGATCGCTATCAATCGTATCACCACCGGGAATGGTGTCACGGTAGCCGCGCCGACTCCGCAGAAAAGCGAAGTGTTTCGGCCCGACGTGGCTTACGTGATGAACTCTTTTATGAAGGACGTAGTGAATCGCGGCACCGCTGCGAAAGTCCGGGCCCGCGGTTTTAAGGCAAACGTCGCCGGTAAAACCGGGACCTCGCGCGATGGCTGGTTCGCAGGTTTCACGCCTGAATTGGTTTGCGTTGTTTGGGTCGGGTTCGACGATGGTTCACAACTTGGTCTGACCGGGGCAAATTCCGCGCTGCCGATTTGGACTGACTTCATGAGCGTGGCACTCGCCGAACATCCTGAGTGGCAAGGGGACTGGCAAATGCCCGCCGGCATCGAGCAAGTGGCTATCAATCCGAAAACCGGTGGGCCAGCCGGCGCTGACGATCCAGATAAGCGGATCGAACTTTTCATCAATGGCACTTCGCCGCAAGCCAGTTCGAATCTAGTCCCGGAGGAAGAGGCTACGCCGGAAGCGGAAGGCACGCCGATCCTGCAATACGAATACGTGCCCGCGCCTTCGCTCGAACCGGCGCCCTTAGCGTCGCCCAGAGTGAGGCCAGCAAAGCCTGAAACTCGCAGCAATGACGCGGGACGGTTGGAAGGCACGATCACTCTTGATATTGATCCCTCAACAGGATTGATTGCGGTTGAGAGTTGCCCGGTCGTGCGCACCAGGACTTTCGTCCTCGGAACGGAACCAAAGCGATACTGTGGGCCAGACTATCACTACCGACCCGGCGCCACTCCGCAGCCTTCACGCCGCGGTCTTACGATCCCGTGATCACAGTTTCGGCGAGCAGCCCGCTCTGGGCCAGGGCCGAGCGCAGGGTTTCGATCGCGAGGGCGGCGGCGTGTTGTTTTCTCGAGGGCAGCCCTCCAATTGCCTCGATCAAATCTTTGCGGGTGATTTGCCAAGCCTCTTCGACAGTTTTTCCTTTCAACAATTCGGTGAGGGCTGAACCGCAGACGAGTGTCGGCGCGCAACCATAGGCCAGAAAAGCGATCTCAGCGATCCGCCCTTCGTCGAGTCGCAAGGAAAGACGAAGGCGGTCGCCACAAACAGGATTCGTTTCTTCACCGACAGCGTTTGCGTTTTGAAGTTCACCAGCGGAGCGCGGGTTCTCGAGGTGATCGTTGAATGTCGGCGAATAGTTCAACTGAGTTCTCTAAGGCTGAGGGTTCAAATTGGGAGCGCTGCCAGTCTATGCGGAGTGAGCGGCGACAGTTGACGGAGCTTCCCGACTATTTGCGGCAGCACTTCCAGCACATAGTCAACGTCCTCGTCAGTATTGTCTTTCCCGAAACTAAATCGAATCGAACCGCGTGAAAGTTCATCGTTTCTGCCGAGCGCTTGAATTACGGGCGACGGTTCGAGTGTGCCTGAAGAACAAGCGGAACCGGTGGAGACCGCGATCGACTGAAGGTCGAGGCTAATCAGCAATCCCTCGCCTTCAATGAAACGAAAAGAAATGTTTGAAAGGTGTGGCAGCCGGCGCTTCCGATCTCCGTTGAAAACCAAATCGCCGACGCGGGCTTCGAGACTGCTCTCAAAACGATCGCGTAGAGCACGATCGTGGTCCACTCGTTGGGCCAACTCCGCGCGCGCCAGTTTCGCTGCCTCACCAAATGCGATGATGCCAGGTACTCCCTCAGTACCGGCGCGTTTCTCCCGCTCCTGATGTCCGCCGACATTTTGAGGCATCAATCTCAGGCCGCGTTTGACATAGAGCGCGCCTGAGCCTTTGGGGGCATAGAGCTTGTGCGCGGAGAGTGACAACAGATCGCAGCCAAGTGTGTCGACGTCAATTGGCAAACGGCCAGCGGCCTGCACCGCGTCAGTGTGCAACCAAAGCTGCCGGTTACCTTTATCGCGCCGTTCTCTTACCAGCACGGCGATCTCCTTAACCGGTTGAATTGTGCCGATTTCGTTGTTTGCCAACATTACTGAGATCAGCACGGTCTCCGGCGTTAACGCCGCCCGCACATCTTCAAGCCTGACAATTCCGTCTTCATAAACCGGAAGGCGGGTGACGGCCCAGCCGCCCTTTTCAAGTTCATCGCAGAGTCCCCTGACGGATGGGTGTTCAATTGCGGTCGTGATGACGTGACGCCTTGCCGGCGAAACAGGTGCATCCATCAACGCGTTGCAAATTCCTTTGATTGCCAGGTTGTTGGCTTCAGTACCCCCTGAGGTGAACACGATTTCATTGGCCCGTGCGCCGATGAGCGCTGCCACTTCACGCCGCGCGCGATCGACGGCCGCCCGAGCTTCCTGGCCAAAAAAGTGGACGCTGGATGGATTACCAAACTTCTCGGTGAGGTATGGAAGCATTGCCTCAACCACGCGCTGATCTACGGGAGTGGTCGCGCTGTGGTCCAGGTAAACTCTGCGGTTCTCAAGCATGGCTCTTTTATCGACTTTAAGATCTCGCAACCAGGAACCCGAAACGAGCATCTGAGGGCCAGTCGCAAGGCTCGCAGACTTTGTTGGATTCCCAAACGCTCGAGATTTTGAGTCTAAGACGCACAACCGAGACGGTCAACGTGGTAGGCGATGTTTGAGACGACGTTCACCATCATACCTCGAAGTTAGTCGCGATCGCTGAGTTAAAATTGTTAGCCCGCAGGTTGAATGTTAGGATCTTGCGCTAAGCGTGGTTGGCTCTCCCAGGACCCCTCGGCAGTCCGCTGCCGCAAGCTTTGGAAGGAACGCTAATGAAATATCTGAAGACTTTTCTGATCGCTTTGTTGACCCTCGGTGTGACGGTCGGTGTAACGTTGGCGTCGGTTTCCGCAACTACGCAGGCGTCTACGCGAGCGGATCAACCAACGGCGCCCGAAGTTAATCAGGACCCGACGCCGAATCAAAGCACTGCTCTCGAACGCGGCTATCGCACCGGATACTCCGATGGTTACAACTCCGGTTATCGCGACGTGGCCGACCGCGCTCCTCGTGACTATCAAAACAAAGATGAATACCGCCGAGCCGATCGGTCTTACAACGAAGCTTGGGGGCCGCTCGACGATTATCGCGATGGTTATCAGCAGGGCTTCGAAGCGGGATATTCGGCTGGTTACGACCGGCGAGTGTTTGAATCGACGATCCCTACGGGTCTGACGAAACGCGGCACCGTAGACGCGGTGATTTCAAACCCAGCAACTTCAAACAACAATCCGTCGACCCAGATTACTACCGACAACACTGGCGACAATATTCACGTAGCGGATCCGGTGACCAATAGTCCGTTGTTTATTCCGCGTGATTCCATTCTGGTTATTGAGCTGCAATCGAGCCTCTCGACCGATGCAAGCCAGCAAGGTGATCGGTTTCAGGCGCGCGTGCTCGAGCCCCATGAATTTGAAGGGGCGATCATCGAAGGTCGGGTCACACGCGTGAAGCGCCCGGGAAAAGTGAAGGGCAGCGCGGAGCTTCAACTTTCGTTTGAGTCGATTCGCACCGTTGATAATCGAACGGCGAGTCTCAATGCCAACGTCATCGGAATTCTTGACATGGGTAATCGGGACGAAGCCGGCACGGTTGACTCGGAAGGCGGAGTGAAGGGAAGAGACTCAACCAAAGACGACGTCTCAAAAGTGGGAGCCGCAACCGGGATTGGCGCAATCGTCGGCGCGATTGTCGGCGGCGGCAAGGGCGCGGCCATCGGGGCAGCGATCGGCGGATCCGTGGGAACAGCGGGCGTGCTCACCCAACGAGGTAAGGATGTGCGGTTGGAACGCGGCCAACGCCTCAGGATCAGAACTGCCACCGAAGCCAAAATTCAGTGAACTCCCAAAGTGGGCCAAGCGCGGAGACAAGTTGAGAAGTAGCACGAAACAGAAACGATCTGCTTCTCACGTCTCCGCTTTGGCAGACCCGGCGCCGATTACGCTGACCACTGATTTTGGCAGCGCTGACTATTTTGTTGGGGCCGTCAAAGGCACAATTCTCACGATCAACCCACACGCGCTAATCGTTGACATCACCCAGGAGATTCCTGCCCATGACGTGGAGTGCGCGGCTTTCACCATCCTGGCAGCGTGCGCAACCTTTCCTGCGGGTAGCATTCATGTGGCCGTGGTGGATCCGGGAGTTGGATCTTCGCGGCGCGCAATCCTGATCCGAACAGGTGGCCAGTTTTTCGTCGGACCTGATAACGGAATCTTCAGCTATGTTTGCGACCGCTCAAGTGGTTCTAAAACCGAACTGGGGTTGTTTCATCTCGATAACTCTGAATACTTTCGCCATCCGGTGAGTCAAACTTTTAACGGCCGGGACGTTTTTGCCCCAGTGGCCGCTGCTCTTTCGCTCGGCGTCAAAGCTGAAGAGCTGGGAACTCCAATCAGCGAATGCGTCCGATTGCCTTCGATAACTGCGGGCGTCATGCGCAAGGGTGGAATCGAGGCTCGCATAATTCACATCGACCGCTTTGGAAACTGCGTGACGAACATCACGCCGCAGCAACTGACAGCCGAGATGATTGCGAGCGGCGCGCAGATGAAAGTTAACGGGAAAGTTGTGAAGTCTTTTCGAAGTTTCTTTTCCGAAGAGACCGGCCTGCGCTCGAAGATTTTTGGCATTTGGGGAAGTGCGGGCTTTCTTGAAATCGCCGCGGCGAACACTTCGGCGGCGCGACTCTTGAAAGCAAAGCGTGGCGATGCCGTGCGGGTGGAGACGAAGCAATAATTTTAATCCCTGGAGCCAGTGACAGGTCAGTTTGAAAAGCGGGATAACGTCGGAACTTGTCACACATTGTTCTCTTTGTTATCTTCGCATTTCACTGAAAAAATTCATGACAAACAAAGCAAATGCGCCGGCTGCTACTTCCGCTGCAGGACTCCGAGGAGTTGCCGCAGCCAGTTCTTCCATCTCCGATGTCAATGGCGAGAAGGGCGAACTTATTTACCAGGGATTCAATATTCACGACCTGGCGAATAATTCAACCTTCGAAGAAACCGTTTATCTTTTGTGGAATCAGCGGCTCCCGAGCGCAGCCGAACTAGCTGCGTTTGAACAATCGTTGCGGAGCGCTTATCAACTTCCGCACGAGATCGTGGACCTGATCAAGCGCTTTCCGCGCGACGCCGATCCGATGGACGTGCTCCGGACTGCAGTTTCCGCGATGGAGTTTTACGATACGAGTGCGCGTGATCTGTCTCGCGAGGCGAGCCTGCAAACGGCCACGAGGCTGACGGGCCAATTCGGCACCATCGTCGCAGCTATCGATCGCATTCGCCGCGGCCTCGATCCGGTGGAGCCATTGAATTCACTGGGTATTGCCGCAAATTTTCTTTACATGCTGCGTGGTGAAGCGCCGTCGGAACGCGACGCCCGCATCTTCGACATTTGTCTAATCCTGCATGCCGACCACGAACTGAACGCGTCAACATTTACCGCGCGCGTGGTAGCCGGCACTTTGGCCGATATGTACGCTTGTGTGACCGCGGCGATCGGCGCGCTCTCTGGCCCACTGCATGGCGGCGCGAATACCAACGTGATGAAGACGCTGCTCGAAATTGGCGAGTTGGAAAACACCGATGCGTTCATTAAGAAAGCGCTGACGGAAAAGCGAAAGATCATGGGATTTGGTCACGCCGTTTACAAGACTGAAGATCCACGGGCCACGCATTTGCGCGAGTTTTCGAAAGAGACGGGCGAAG
>JANLZV010000472.1:0-3936 GCA_031366425.1 Pyrinomonadaceae bacterium
TTCGGTCAGATGCTGATCTTCAGCGGCGCATACGTCACGCTTTACCTGGTCGCGGTCAGACGCTGGCCGCAACTGCTCCTGTTTGTCGGCTCGCTGATGCTGGTGATCAGCATTCTGGTGGTCGGCGCCTTGCCGCGCGACGTGCAGGAGAAAGTGCCGCTCCTGCCGACGATTTCGCGTCCGATCCAGGCCATGTTGCCGTCGCGCATTCAGCAGCGCTTCCACCTGTGGCTCGATGGGTTCGATCCGCCGTCACCCGAAGTCGCCTGGTGGAAGAAAGACTACACCGACGCGATCAATAAAGATCCGAAGATGAAGGAACTGGCTGAGCAAAGCCCAGCCACGCAGAAGATCGTCAACGTCGACGTGTGGTTTGACAAGCTTGCTTTCCAGCCGGCGCAGGCCATCTTCGGCATCGCTTCCGGAAAGGACACCGGGCGAGGTTTTGGTTTGGGGTATCCTGAGGTGATCCCAATTGCCGACTCCGATTATGTTTACGCCGCAATAGCTGAAGAGCTCGGGCTTGCGGGTGGCGTAATCCTGATTCTGGCAGTTATCATTTTCGTCACGGCAGGTGTTCGTACTTCGCTCGATGCGCGTGATATGTTTACGAAGCTTTGCGCGGCCGGGTTGACGGCGTTCGTCGGATTCCAATCTTTGGTAAACATTGGCGGCATCCTGCGAGCGTTGCCGATGACGGGGATTACCCTGCCGTTCGTCAGTCATGGCGGTTTTAGTTTGATTACCAGCTTCGCGATGTTGGGTATGTTGATGGCTTTTTCCCATCGAAATGCGCGCGACTCGATGCTCGCCAGGAGTGGTGTGCGTGAGGAACGTTCGGCCCTGAACCTGGAGGCGGTCCAATGAACCAGCCCAATAGCCAATCCAAGCTGTCGGTGAAGTCTTCGGCCGTTACTGATCGCGGCCTAAACAAAAAGCGCCCACTCAACGAAGACTCATTTTTGGCCGACAGCGAACGCGGGATCTTTTCCGTGGCGGACGGTGTCGGGGGCGCCGAAGCCGGCGAAGTCGCGTCGCAAACCGCGATTGAAGTGCTCGACGAAGCGTTTCGCCACCATCCGGCCGGCGCCGATATCGAAGACTTGATGGAACTCGCAATCCAGCGTGCAAATGCGTCGATTCACCAGATGTCGCAGGACCACGCCAAGTTTTCCATGATGGCGACCACCATCGTTGCGCTACACATCGACGGCAACATTGCGACGATCGGCCATGTTGGTGACTCACGTCTTTACCGGCTCACGCCCGAAGGCCAACTCGTTCGCGAAACTGAAGATCACTCCGTGGTTGAAGAAGAAGTGCGCGCCGGGCGGATGACTGCGGAACAGGCGGCAAATCATCCGAGCAAGAACGTCATCAGTCGCGCCATCGGAGCCGAGTCTGGCGTCGAGGTCGACATGAAAGTGATCGAAGTGGAAGACGGGACCGAGTTTCTGCTTTGCACTGACGGCATCACCCGGCACATTCCCGATCACGAGTTGAGACAGATGCTACTCGTGCATGACGATCTTCCCACGCTCTGCGCCGAACTCAAGGAGCGTTGCTATTCGCGAGGTGCGGAGGACAACTTGACCGCGGTGATCGTGCGGGTAGGTTCCAGGATTTCAGCGGATCGGCGCGCGGCAGATTTAGAAAAGACGATCTCTCCGGAAACGAATCCCGTTCCCGTGCTGGCCGCGACTGCCGCCGATGCTGCCGCCCCAACTTCCGACGTCGTAACTACTGCGGCGTCGACGACGACTGACACCGCGCCATTACTCGTGCCGGCATCGCGTGCCGCATTTACGCCTGCGCCGCACGATGACGATCTCACGTTGGACGGCACCGAGAAGCGTCTCGAAGTCGCCGCGCCTCGGGAAAAGAGTGGCGTGGAGCGCACTATGACGCGTCTCCTGCTCTTCGTCCTCGTACTTGGCGCGCTCGTCGGGGCTTTCTATGGCGGCCGGAAATATAAAGGACCAGTGCCTTTCCTGGATCCGGGCGAAGCTCCCATAGCCGCGGTCACGCCCACTCCGGCAATAGCTGAAGATCCAGCCGTAACCCTTACCAAAACTCGAAACGAAGTGGATGCAGATCCTTACGGTTGGCTGGATAGCAAGCTGAAGGACCCGACTACGAAACAGAATTTAGCAACCGCACTCGACTCGTTTGATCCGGAGTTCCTCTATCTCTACGGCCGCGCTTCCCTGCTGACTCACAACAATGAGGAAGCCAGTCGCGCGTTTCAGTCGGTGATCGATCGGATCGATCGAAATCCATCCCCCGCAAACGCGAGCCTGCGAAGAGACGCAACCTTTGGACTGGCGGCCGTCGCCCTCGCGCTCGAGACGGTCCGGCCCGCAGCTTTCAAGCGTCTGGTTGAAGTCACCCCTGATCGTGCCCCATCGCCTCCGGTAATTTCCCCTGCAGTTTCGCCTGCGGGTTCGCAGTTGCGTTCGCCTTTGCTGTCCCCGGCTACTTCACCATAGTGTTCCCTTCGCACGTCTTGAGTCCGTCGGCCACGTAGTGGTCCACGAGTGACAAAAGCGCGAACCGATGCCAGATCTCAAACTACAACAAAGCCGGCTTGACGGGCGCTACGACATTCTCGAATGCCTGGGGCGCGGGAGCTACGCCGAGATTTACGTGGCTCACGATAACGCAGCCTCGGATGGAGCGCCGACTACCGTCGTCATCAAGGCGTTGAATATGTTTCTCCAGGACGATCCGGATCCCGAACTGGAGGCGACACTGATCGCCAATTTTCAAAACGAAGCTGTCGCGCTCGATCGAGTGCGACACCCAAACATCATCAGTCGCCTGGGCCATGGCACGGCCATCGATCTGACGGGGACCACCTTTCATTACATCGTGCTGGAATATTTATCCGGGGGCGACATACTCGCGCTTTCCCGGCACAAACCGCTCTCAATCGAGAAGGCCATTTTTTATCTCGAACAAGTTTGCTCCGGCCTCGCCCACGCGCATGCAGGCGGCATAATTCATCGCGACATCAAACCGCAAAACCTGTTGCTAACCGCTGACCGTGAGGTGGTTAAGATTGCAGACTTCGGCGTCGCGCGGTTGGAAGCGAACGACGGGGCCATCACGCGTGTCGGCACCAACGTCTATTCCGCGCCCGAACACAATCCGCTCGTGCAGACCGGACAGTTAGACACGGGACTGCTGTCGCTCGATCGCGAACATCTGACCCCTTCGGCCGATATCTATTCGCTCGCGAAGACTACCTATTCACTGCTCGCAGGTGAGTCGCCGCGCCGTTTCGCGCAACACTCAATCACTGAGCTTCCCGTAGCCGTCCGTGAACATCACTGGTCGCGTCCCGTTTTGCGCGTGCTGGAAAAGGCCACGCAGACGCGACCAGAAAAACGTTATCAGACTGTGCAGGAATTCTGGGATGAACTGGCGGAGGCCGCCCTCCCACCGACGAGACCACTCGCCGGCATGCCCGAATCAAAACAGGCGGCCGAAGTCGGCGAGCATGAACGACACAAACCGAGTGAAGACCTGGCCGTCGAGCCTGACTCCTTAACTTCGCCGCCCCCGAAAGCGCGGTTTGAGTTAGTGCAAGCCGCCGTGCCGAATGTGTACCGCGATGAAACTCCGGCGCGACGGCCCAAGATCGTGGTTCCCGTGAGTGTGCTTGAGGAAGCCGCCCGCGAAGCCCCTCCCGTTCGCCAGACAGCTCAGGAACGTATTGCTGCGCTTCCCAATCAACCGCGAGTCGCAAAGCCGTTACCGCAGCGTAGGGGCGCCGGCCCGCGGCGCGCTCGTCCCATCCTGGTGGCGGCGCTGTTGATCCTCGCGTTTTCCGGGATGCTGCTGGCCACGCATAAGTATGTCACCTCCCACTGGAATCCGTTTGCCGGCATGTCGCAATTGAGCGACTACTTTGTAATTGGCAAAGAGGGCGTG
>JANLZV010000492.1:0-6629 GCA_031366425.1 Pyrinomonadaceae bacterium
TTCGCGCTGAAAACCGTCGGCTAATGCGAGTGCCACGATTAATGCCGCAACTCCGACCGCGATGCCCACAACCGCAATCAGCGCGGTGACGCGCACGAGCCGCCGCTTTTGTCGCGTGCGCAGGTACCGCAAAGCCATGAAGAGTTCGTAAGGCATTGTAGAAGTTCAGAGTTTCGAGTTCAGAGTTTCGAGATTGAGATCAGGCAACGGCGGTTAACGTCGAGTCCGGGGGGCCTGATCTCTGACCTCGAAACTCGAAACTCGAAACTCGAAACTCGAAACTCGGAACACGAAACGCGAAACTCGAAACTCTGATTTTCTCACGAAGCCACCTGCGGACACTTTTTCGTATCTTCAGGTCTGTTTTCCGGCCGCAGGCGTCCCAGGTCCGGCGAATCAGTTGCGGTCGGGTCGCCTTTTGGTCTGATCTCAAAAATTGTGTCAGTCGCACGACGAAAATTAAACCTATGATCGAGGTCGACGATGGCTGGGATCTCATCTCGTTGCCACCCGCAGGGCAACCACCAGCGCGGATCCGTGTCGATAAAAACTCGGCGACCGTTAGCCAAGTGTCTCTCAATCATCGGTACGAGATTGTCGCCGGGCCAGGCGCCGCCGGTCCCAATCGTTTCCCATTTGCCGAGTCCGATCGCGTTCCAGTAAGTAACCGCGATCGTCTGCGACCCTGAAAGCATCACCGCGTCGGACGGAAGTTTACTCAGCTGGTAGCGATACTCCTTGCTCATCGCGCGGCGTTCGATAAATTGCCGGCTCGCCGGGCGAATCAACAAACTAAAAACAACTGCGAGCGCTAACACGGCGACCACTGACGAAACGAAGGCAATCCGCACGCTGCCGAGCCGGCGGGCAAGGATTCGCATTAGAAAGTTTGCACACAAAGGCGCGATGGCCGGCAAGCCAGTCAGGAAGTAACGCCAGTTAACCGAAGTGCTGTAGTTAATAAAGAGCAGCAGGTCGGCAAACAAACCAACAAGGCCCAGCAGCAGCATCGGAGAGAGCCGGCGTTCGCGCCATTCGTTTCTGATGGCAAAAAGGAGCGTCACAAACACGAGCGGCGCGCTCACAAAAAAGTAAGCGAAGTAAGGCTTGAGATTTTGCAGCGTAACTGGATGCCGCGCAGTTTCCTGTCGCATCGATTCGCGCCAGCCAAACCAAATCTCGCGATAATGGGACTCGGTAATAAACCAAAAAGAAAACCAGCCGGTGGCGCAAACAAAAAATAGCAAACCCGAAGCCGCGATGATAAGCAGGTGGCGGCGCTGCAGTTTCCAGCCGCAAACAAAGGGAGCGATGACCAGCCAGGGCGCGTAAAACCCAATTGTCTCGCGCAGGTTCAACCCAAAACCGAGGAGGGCCGCACCCAGCAAAACCAGCCAGGTCCGTTTCTCCCGTAGTCCCCGGTAGTGAATTATTAGGGCGACTGAAAGCAACAACACCGACGGCACATCCGTCATCACTTGCCCGCCATAGAGCACAAACACCGGGGAGAAAACCACGAAGAGCGTGGCCAGCGTTGCGGTGTGAATCGAGCCGGACATGTCTCGCGCCAGCACCCAACACGCAACTATCGCCAGGGGCACCTGGGCCACCACCGCGTACTTGAAAATCAGGTATGCATTTTCGGGTTGGACGTTGAAAAGCGAATGGAAAGTTTCATAAAGCGCGTGATTTCCAAAGATGAAAAGATTGCGGCCGAAAGCCATCGACGAGGGATAGCCGGCGAGCGAGAGCATGGTGTAGTCCATGCCGTCCCAATCGCCGATGAAAGGATCGACGAAATAGAGCACCAGCAAGAGCGCGATAAGCGACGGGACGAGCCACCAGGGCCAGGCGTTCCAGAAGGAGAGCGACCGCGTGGCCTCAATTGCCGGCGCCGCGGATGGAGAGCGTTTGAACAAATTATCAGCCGTTGCGGGCGTGCTTGTCTTTGGGTGTGTCGGATTCAACTAGTCGAGTTTCAACTGCGGCCGCGGGTCGCTTCACCATCTTTACCCGATTGCCCTGCGCATTGTACTCAACTTCGTCCATGATGTTGTAGATCAGCAACACTCCACGGCCGGACGACTTGAATAAATTCGCCGGGTCACGCGGATCTGGAATCGTGGCCACGTCAAATCCTTCACCCTCGTCTTCAATCGTAAAACACGCTTCAGTTGGGGACAGTTCGGCGCCGACTCGCACCAGCTTGGTCGGGTCGCCTTTGTTCCCGTGCTTCACGGCATTCACAAATGCTTCGTCGAGCGCTACGAACAGGTTGGAACCTTCGGGGGTAATCAATCCCAACTTCGCCACCCGCTCGAGCAAGTATTGGAGGACGCCGCTCATCAGCGCGAGATCGCTCGGCAGTTCAAACTCGATCTTTTCGTGCGTATGCGAAAGGAGTTTGGGATCGTCTACGTAACGTAATTTGTAAGAGAGGGTCTGTTCGACTATTTCGCGCAGCTCTTCTTTGTCGTATGGACCACGAGCATAGTTTGCGGCGCCCATCTTGAACGCTTTCACGATTGCGGGCTCAGATGAGTTGAAGCCAACTGGAGTAAGCAGGTGTTTGCGATGAAGTTCGCCAATCGGGCGTCTGGATGCTGCGCGCTCTGCCTGGTCGGTGGGTTCGACTGCCGCAGAGTCTTCGGTGAGGTCGCTAATGATTAGATCAAACTGCTCGAGGTCATCGCGATTGAGCGCCTCTTCACGATCGCCGGTAACTACAGCCTCATGGCCGAGGCTGCCAAGCACGTCTTCGAGTATGGCACGCAGCTCATCGTTGTTGTCGACGATGAGAATCCTACGTTTCTCCATCCTACTCCAATCTGCTGGTGAAAATTCGAGGAGAGCTTGAAAACGCAGCCATTTCAGCGCTTCCAAAACAAATGTACGACAGTGGTGGCTGTTGCGTTCGGAATATATCACCGGAAGGGGTGCAGCGGCGAGCAATAATCGGAAAAGTGATAAGTGAAAAGTAATGGGTGATAAGTACCGGGTGATAGGCGATAAGTGCCAGCTAATAAACAAACGGTCACTCATTACCCATTACTCATCACTCATCACTCATCACGTTCCACGTTTCACTCATCACTTCTCAACACCCAATGTTACACTTCTGCCCTTACCGATGGCCAAACCCGGAAAACTACAAGCCTCCATCGAATTTGCAGTTGCGCGCGCCATTCTTTTTGGTCTCGGCATACTGCCGCGCCGGCTCGCGCTGGCAGTTGGATCAACCATCGGCCACGCCGGTTATCTTTTGCCCGGCAAACTGCGTCGCACCGGCTTACGAAATTTGCAGATTGCGTTTCCGGAAATGTCGGAAGCCGCACGGAAGCGGATTTTGCGCGGCTCGTTTTTGAGCCTGGGCCGGCTGTTGGGTGAGTTTAGCCAACTGCCGCGGGCCACTCCTGAATCACTCCGGGCCTTGATCGAGTATGACGAAGTCGGCCTGGCCCACTTAAGAGCAGCGGAGAAAAACAAACGCGGCATAATTTTTTTGACCGGACACCTGGGCGTTTGGGAACTCCACAGCTTCGGCTGGTCTGCGCTCGAGTATCCAATTAGTTTTCTGGTGCGGCCGCTCGACAATGATCGCATTGAAGAAATGGTGGAAGCCATCAGAACGCGCTTCGGCAACCGCGCGATCGACAAGAAGAGCGCAGCGCGTCAATCGCTCCGCGTGCTCCGCGAGGGCGGCACGCTCGGAATCCTTTCAGACCTGAACACGCATCCCAATGAAGGCGTTTTTGTTCCGTTCTTCGGAACTCTGGCGTGCACTACCGCGGGCATCGCCACGCTCGCGCTCAAGACCGACGCTGTCGTGATTCCCACTTGCGCCGTATGGAATCCAAAACGGAAGCGCTACTTTTTCCACGGAGATCCCCCAGTCGAGCTGTTGCGCACCGGTGACCACCACAAAGACATCGAAATAAACACTGCGCGCTTCGCCGCCGCGATCGAGCGTATGGTCCGTCTCTATCCCGATCAGTGGCTCTGGATTCACAAACGCTGGAAGACCAGGCCGGCCGGCGAACCAGATTTGTACTAACCACATCCGCCCGGGTGCCAGTGGTCAGCTCACCTCGGCTATACTCACTGAGCCCCAAACAATCCATGCCAGCTTCCGCTGAACCAGAATTCAAAGGTGCCCGCACAGCAGATGAAACTGTTGCCCGAGCTTACGCGTTTGCGGACCTGTCGGCCTATCCCTTTAAGAAACGGTTCCTGATCGGTGCGGCGGACATCGCTTTCTTCCTGTTAATAAAAATCATTGGCCGCACGATTCGCTGGCAGGTGCAGGGCTGGGAAAATTGGGAAGCAGCGACCAGCGGGGGTCGTGTGCCCATTTTCACCTTCTGGCACAACCGGGTATTCCTGGCGACCTACTTTTGGCAAAAACGCCGCATAGTGGTGATGACTTCGCAAAGCTTCGACGGCGAATATATCGCGAGATTTATTCAGCGGTTTGGTTACGGCGCGGCGCGCGGTTCGAGCAGCCGCGGGGCTGTCGGCGCCATTATCGAAATGGCCCGCCTGATGCGAGCCGGTTCACCGACGGCCTTCACCATCGACGGCCCCCGGGGTCCTCGATACGTCGCTAAGATGGGCGCGGTGTTGTTAGCCAAGAAGACCGGTCAACCCATCCTGCCGTTCACGATCAACGCGCGTCACTGGGAGGCCAAGCGGAGTTGGGATCGATTTCAGGTGCCGCTTCCGTTTGCTCGGGCCCGGGTGAACATTGCCGCGCCTATCTACGTTCCTGCTGATACCAGCGATCAGGGACTCGCGGCAAAACGCGACGAACTCCAGAGCGCGCTTGACGAGCTCGAACGCCGCGGGCGTCCATAGATTCCGGGCAGCCCACTTTGCTTTGACCGCATCCTTAGTTACTCTTGTCCCTCCCCAAATTAATCCGCATTGAGATCGAGGAGTAGAAATGAAATCAGTATTCGCTTTCATACTAGGTTTGTTCATTGCCGTTTCCGGCCAGGCCCAGTCGATTAAGCCGCCCAAGGAGTCGGCGATGGATCGCTTTCTTCGTTATGTGAAGATCGACACGCAGTCTGCCGAAGATCAAACTACCGTGCCGAGCACCAAGAAGCAGTTTGATCTGGCGAACTTGCTGGTGAAGGAACTGAAGGAGATTGGCGCGCAGAACGTTCGCGTCAGCGAGTTTGCGATCGTCTACGCCAGCCTGCCGGGAAATCTCGCCGACAATTCCAAAGTTCCGGTCGTTGGTTTCATTTCACACATGGACACATCTCCTGCCGTCTCCGGCGAAAATGTGAACGTCGTGATACATAAGAACTATCAGGGCGGCGACATCGTGCTCCCCAAAGATCCGACGCAAGTGATCACTACCGCGAAGAATCCTGAACTCAAGGGACTAATCGGCGACGACATCATCACCGCCGATGGCACTACGCTGCTCGGCTCCGACGACAAGTCTGGCATCGCGGAAATCATGACGATGATCGATACGCTAATTCAAAATCCTCAACTCAAGCACGGCACTATCGCAATTGCCTTCACCCCCGACGAAGAAGTCGGCGGCGGCATCGAGAAATTTGACATCAAGGGCTTCGGCGCAAAGCTCGCCTACACCGTCGACGGTGAAGCGCTCGGCGAGATCAGTAATGAAACGTGGAGCGCCCGCACCGCCACCGTTACTTTCAAAGGCAAGAGCACTCATCCAGGAACCGCGAAAGGCATCATGGTTAACGCGATGTATGCGCTCGGCGATTATCTCGGCCGCTTTCCCCACGACATGTTGCCCGAGACCACTGCGGGGCGCGTAGGCTTTGTTCATCCCTACGTCGGCGTGGCTGACGTCGAAGAGTCAAACGTGAAAATCCTGCTGCGCGATTTTGATGTCAGCGGGCTCGACGCCAAGGAAAAACTGTTGCGGGAAATGGTGGCCCAGACGCAGGCAAAGTTTCCGGACGTGAAAGTAGCCATCGACGTCAAAGAAAACTACAAGAACATGAAGGAAGTGCTGAAGGATTTTCCGGAGTTGACCGACAATGCGATCGAGGCAGCGCGACGAGCGGGCATCAAAGCTTTCATTAAACCAATTCGCGGCGGCACAGACGGATCGCGGTTAACCTTTCAGGGTTTACCCACGCCGAACTTATTCACCGGCGGTTCAAACTTTCACGGCAAGCTGGAGTTCAATTCGCGCCGCGGTCTGGAAAAAACCACCGAGACTTTAATTAACCTGGTGCAGCTCTTCGCTGAGAAAAGTAAATAACATCTCTTCCGAAATCCAAACACATCGCAGTGGATACGTCGCACTTGTCGGCCGGCCGAACGCCGGCAAGTCGACATTATTAAATCAGCTCGTCGGCCAGAAAATTGCAGCCGTTTCCGACAAACCTCAAACCACCCGCTTTAAAATCCAGGGCGTCATCTCCAAACCTGAAGGTCAGATCGTGCTCGTCGACACGCCGGGCGTGCATAAACCCGGCTACGAGATGAACCGGAGAATGATGTCGACGGTGCAGGACGCGCTGATGGGCGTCGATCTGGTATGATGGTATCGGCACCGCCAATACCATAATTTCCTTTTACACCAATATCTTCCGGGATGCCCAGCAGCACATACTTTGCGGATGATTGCTGCA
>JANLZV010000502.1:0-7022 GCA_031366425.1 Pyrinomonadaceae bacterium
GATACGAAAAAGTGTCCGCAGGTGGCTTCGTGAGAAAATCAGAGTTTCGAGTTTCGCGTTTCGTGTTCCGAGTTTCGAGGTCAGAGATCAGGCCCCCCGGACTCGACGTTAACCGCCGTTGCCTGATCTCAATCTCGAAACTCTGCACTCGAAACTCTGAACTCGAAACTCTGAACTCGAAACTCTGAACTCGAAACTCTGAACTTCTACAATGCCTTACGAACTCTTCATGGCTTTGCGGTATCTGCGCTCGCGACAGAGGCGGCGGCTGGTGCGCGTCACCGCGCTGATTGCGGTTGTGGGGATCGCTGTTGGAGTTGCGGCATTAATCGTGGCACTTGCCTTAGCCGACGGTTTTCAGCGCGAAATGCGCGACAAGATTTTGCACGGAACGGCCCACCTGACCGTCATTCGGAGCGACGGGCAAGGAATGTCGGATCATGAGGACGTCGCCGCACGGATCAGGCGGATCGATGGAGTGGTCTCGGCAAACGGGACGACATACGATGGCGCGGTCCTCGTCGGCCCAAAGGGATCGGCCTACGCGATCTTGCGCGGCATCAGCCTTGCTGAAACTGACCCAACCGCCAACCTGCCGCAAACGATAGTAGCTGGTTCAGCCGATCAACTTTTTGTGAGCGCCGGTTCCGATTACCGCGATTCAGCTTTGCCCTTCGTGGTGCTCGGCGTGGAGTTGGCAGCGCGCACCGGCTTGCAGGTCGGCGACACTGCCGAGGTTATCCCGGCGAGTTCAGCATTTGGCGCGGTCAACTCCAACCGGCGAAGAGTTTTAGTGGCGGGAATCTTTCGTTCAGGACTTTTTGAGTACGACTCCACGTGGATCTACTTGCCACTCGACGCCGCCACTGCTTTTTCCGGTGACGCCCACGCTGCCTCAGTGATTAGCGTTCAAGTCCAAAACATTTATGACGTCAAGCAGACGGCGGCAACTATCAGGCAGTTGCTCGGGAGTTCTTACAAGACGATCGATTGGCAGGAAGCGAACCGTCCTTTGTTTGCAGCCTTAGAACTCGAGCGACGAATTGGCGCCGTGATCATCGGGCTGATCATTTTGATCGCGGCCTTGAACATCACCACCAGTCTGATCCTCGTAGTAATCGAGCGCCGGCGTGACATCGCCGTGCTCAATACTCTCGGGGCGGGGAGCCGAAGCATCATGAGTGTCTTCATCATTGAAGGCGCAATTGTCGGGTTGGTTGGAGCCGGCGCCGGGGTCGTGCTTGGCATATGCGCAATCGTGATTGCCAATCGCTTCAAGTTAATCAGCCTCCCGGCGGAGGTTTATTCGATTAGTCACGTGCCCTTGAGTTTCAGCGTTCGCGATGCTCTGTTCGCTGCCTTGGTAGCGGTGGTGCTCAGTATTATTGCGACGCTCTATCCGGCTCGCGCGGCGGCGAACATGCGACCGGCGGAGACCCTGAGTGACGCGGGATAATAATAAAGTCCAATGTCCAAGGTCCAAAGTCAAAAGTTCCGGATAGAAGGTTCGTCGATGGAAGGTTCGCCGAACTTTGGACCTTCGAATTCGGATCTTGGCCTGACCGTTACCGATCTGCGGAAGAGCTTTCTCTCACCGGATGCGGAACGGATCGACGTGTTGCGGGGAGTTACCCTTTCGGTTAACCCGGGTGAGTGCGTAGCGGTGATGGGATCGTCAGGTGCTGGAAAGTCTACTTTGCTGCACTTGCTGGGAGGACTCGAAGCCCCGGATCACGGAAACATCAGCGCGGGCCAGTTTGCGATCGAACGCGCCGACCGCCAGGCACTCGCCCGCTTTCGCAATCATCAAGTGGGTTTTGTGTTTCAGTTTCACCACTTGTTGCTCGATTTGACGGCCGCCGAAAACGTGTGCCTCCCACTCCTGATCCGCCGGACAAATCGGCGCGAGGCCATGCGCGAAGCTACGCACGCGCTCGAGAAGATCGGTTTAAGCGAACGCACTGGCCACTTGGTAGGGAACCTTTCCGGCGGCGAACAGCAACGTGTGGCGGTTTGCCGAGCCTTGATCACGCGTCCCTCTATCGTGCTTGCCGACGAGCCTACCGGTGATTTGGATACAGCCATCGGCGACGAAGTCGCGCATTTGCTGGTTGCATATGCTCGCGAGGTGAAGGCGGTCGTCATCCTGGCGACGCACAATCAGGCCGTGGCCTCGCTTTGCGATCGGATTCTCACGCTGCGTGAAGGGCGACTCTTTCCTGTTTGAAAGAATCACCGGCAACTCCTGCCGGCCTCAGTAGAAGCTCCCCGGCGTTTATTGCAGTTGGCGTCGGTTAGGGCTTTTCTGCGCGGGAAACCAAACAATCCTTTTGACCCACTCACTGATAGGTTATAATCCGCCCAGTTGCCGGGCGGGCTCAGTCTTCGCCCGGCATGCTAATCATAAGGGTCTGTTCGACGCGGGTTTAAAATAAATGTTCGAACGCTACACTGAAAAAGCACGCCGCGTAATTTTCTTTGCTCGCTACGAAGCGTCACAGTTTGGAGCTCCGGCAATCGAGCCGGAACACCTGCTGCTCGGATTAATGCGTGAAGACAAGACCCTCACCGGGAGATTCTTCCCGCGGGCCCAGGTCTCCATCGAGTCTATCCGTAAGGAGATCGAAGGCCGCACGCTCCTGCGCGAAAAAATTTCCACCTCAGTTGAATTGCCGCTCGCTCCCGAGACCAAGCTCGTGCTGGCTTACGCGCACGAGGAAAGTGATCGACTGCAACATCGCCACATCGGCACCGAACATCTCCTTCTGGGACTGTTGCGGGGCGACCGTTCCATGGCTGCGGAGATTCTTTATGAACGCGGGCTGAGGCTGAATGCGGTGCGTGACGAGATTGCCCGCCAATCAGGGGCTGACGCGCGCAGTTCGCAGAAAAAGGACACGCCGCATCTGATCGAATTTTCGCGGGACCTGACGGAAGACGCGTCAAACGACAAGCTTGATCCGCTGATTGGACGTGAAGCGGAAATTGAGAGACTCGTACAAATACTTTGCCGCCGCACGAAGAACAATCCGGTCTTGATTGGCGAGCCCGGCGTCGGCAAAACTGCGATTGTTGAGGGTTTGGCCCAACGCATCGTTGATGGTGAGGTGCCCAGCTTCCTGGAGAACAAGCGAATTCTTTCGCTCGACCTGTCGTTGATTGTGGCCGGGACAAAATATCGCGGGCAATTTGAAGAGCGCTTGAAACAGATCATGCGGGAACTGGTGGAAAACCCCCAGTACATCGTTTTTATTGATGAATTGCATACTTTGGTGGGCGCGGGTTCCGCTGAAGGTTCCCTCGATGCCGCCAACATTCTCAAGCCGGCGCTTTCGCGTGGCGAACTCCAATGCATCGGCGCCACCACTCCGGCAGAGTTTAGAAAATCGATTGAGAAAGACCGTTCGCTCGAAAGACGTTTTCAGGCTGTCAAAGTTCCGCCACCGACTGAAGAGGAAGCGGTGGAAATTTTGGGCGGCGTGCGCGAACGTTATGAGAGCTTCCACCAGGTGCGTTACACGGATGAAGCTCTGGTTTCGGCGGTCTATCAGTCTCACCGTTATATTCCAGATCGCTTTTTGCCCGACAAGGCCATCGACGTAATTGATGAAGCGGGCGCGCGCGTTAAGCTGCGGGTTCGTCGTGAACATGGCGGTGGCTTGGCAGACTGGGACCAAATTCGCGAGTGGGCCCAGGAAGTGGATCACGTTCCGGTCTTGACGGAAACAGTCGAAGACGACGATCTCGTGACTGCACAAGTTACCCGAGACGACGTGGAAGAAGTGATCGCTCGCTGGACCGGCATTCCGGTAACTTCGCTGAAGGAAGAAGAGACACATAAGCTGCTGCGGATTGAAGAAGAGTTGCACGAACGCGTGGTTTCGCAGCGTCCAGCGATCTCCGCGTTGGCGCGTGCGATTCGCCGTTCGCGAGCTGGTCTAAAAAACCCGCTGCGGCCCGTGGGTTCGTTCTTGTTCCTTGGCCCGACCGGGGTCGGTAAGACTGAAGTCGCGCGTTCTTTGGCGCAAGTGCTATTTGGCAGTGAGCGCTCGATGATTCGCTTCGACATGTCAGAGTTTATGGAGAAGCATTCGGTATCGAAGTTGATTGGTTCCCCGCCGGGTTACGTCGGTCACGAAGAGGGTGGACAATTAACCGAGCGAATCAGGCGCGCGCCCTACTCAGTTTTGCTCTTTGACGAAATCGAAAAGGCGCACCCGGACATTTTTAACGTTTTGCTGCAAGTCTTTGAAGACGGACTTCTGACTGATGCCCTGGGCAACGCGGTTGATTTCAAGAACGCGATCATCATCATGACGTCAAACATCGGCGCGCGATTCATTCAAAAGAAGGGAACTCTGGGTTTCCAGGGAACCAGTGATGCCTCGCGTGAAAAGATGGAGGAGATGGTGATGTCGGCCGTGCGGCAGACATTCAATCCGGAGTTTATTAACCGGCTCGACGAAATCATTATCTTCGACGAGCTAGTGAGGGACGAACTGATCGACGTAATTCAGCTTCAGGTTGACCAGATCAATCGGACGATGTCCCGGCATGGCTTTGAAGTCAGGCTGACGGACGAGGCCAAGCGATGGATCGTGGACAAGACGTGCGCAGATCGGTTGTACGGCGCCCGTCCTCTACGCAGAGCGCTGCAAAAATACGTTGAGGATCCGCTGTCGGAAGCATTAATTCAGGGGCAATTAGGGAAAGCTTCCCTGGTGGAAGTGTTCCTTGACGGCACTGAGTTAAATTATCGGCCGTTGGGCGTTGAAATTCCCGACGATGCGCTTCTCATTCACTAGATCGGTTTTGTTTTTCAGGCGGTAACGAGTTAGAACCAGAAGCAAAGGGCAAAGGCAGGATTTGGGCGTTGATCTCCCCCCATTCTCCTTTGCCTTTTTACTTTTGCGCCGTCGGTTGAGTATAATGCGCGACTTTGCTGGACAAGGTTTGAGTCGATGTGGCAACTAGTCCGTCACACTTGGGAATCCAAGGGTTCCACAATCGGTTTAGCCAAGTCAGCGGTTAGGCTTTAGGATAGGTTTTATCTTAATTTCGCAGTAGATAATTTTACCCGTTTTTCAGCTCCCCGAGTATCTGAGATCCGACGAGTACCTCTGAGGGAAAAGGCACTTATGCATTTATATCGCGGGTTTTTGCTCATATTTTTGAGCGGAATCGTCCTGCTGGCTTCCATGATCTATGCTTTGCCATTGGTCAGTGCGCAGCAAAATCAACGCCTCGTCGAATCAGTAGACATTCTCAATAATCGACGTCTCCGGAAAGACGACATACTTTATTATGTCCAAACCCGTCCGGGCGACCCTTACAACGAACAACAGGTTCAGCGTGATCTGCAGGCCATTCTCGCGCTTGGTTTTTTCGATAAGACCGCGACCCGTGTGCTAACTGAAGAAGGCGCGCGCGGCGGTATCAACGTGATCTTCGAAGTCAAAGAGTTGCCGATCATTCGCGCTCTTCAGTTCGAAGGTTTGAAGAGCGTCGCCGAGTCGGACGTGCTCAAGGCATTTCGTGAACGCCGCGTCGGAATCTCGAAGGAGAGTGTCTACGATCCGGTCAAGGCGCGAAACGCGATCCGCGTGTTGAAGGAGTTGTTGGCATCGAAGGGCCATCCCAACGCAACCGTCGAGCAGCGACGCGACGAGGTTTCAGCGACTTCGACGGCGCTAACTTTCGCAGTTAACGAAGGCGATCGAGTTCGTGTGGTTGAGGTGCAGTTTGAAGGCAACGAGGTTTTCAGTGACGGCAAGCTTCGCGGGGCCATGAAGCTGGTTAAAGAAGCAAACCTGATCACCCGCTTTAAGGGAATGGACATCCTCGATCGAGAAAAGTTGGATTTCGATCTGCGAAACGTTGACAACTACATGCGCTCGAAGGGTTATCTCCAGGCGCGACACGGCGAGCCCCGGGTTGAAGGTATCGGACGCAGACGGACCGGCTTTCCCATCCTGCCGCTGCCGCTGCTTTCATCGGTTGACGAGGGATTGCGCGTAACGGTTCCAATCACCGAAGGCAGGGTTTATCGCATTGGGGAAATGAAGATCGAGGGTAATTCGATCTACTCGGAAGACGTTATCCGGAGTGTTATCGGTCTGAACAAGGGCGACATCGCCAACGGTGAGAAGATCGGCAAAGCGTTGTTCGAAAATCTGAAGAAGATTTACGGCGGCCAGGGATTTATTGAGTACACCGCCGAACCTACCCCTACCTTCAAAGACAATCCGCAGAAGCCCGACGAAGGCATAGTCGACTTTGTGATCACCATCGAGGAAGGCAAGCAGTTTTCTCTGCGCCGGCTCGAATTCGCCGGCAACACGTTTACCCGCGATAACGTCTTGCGCCGCGAAGTCTTGCTGAACGAAGGCGACATCTACAATCAGACTAACTGGGAATATTCAATAATCAAGCTCAATCAGCTCGGCTACTTCGATCCCATCGACAAAGATAAAGACGCGGACTTCAAGACTAACGAAGAAGAAGCGACGGTTGATGTGAATCTGAAAGTGGTCGAACGCGGGCGGCAACAAATCTCTTTCAATGGTGGTCTGTCCGGTATCGGTGGGTCGTTCTTCGGGCTCGAATACTCGACCAATAACCTATTGGGTCGCGGCGAAATCCTCTCGCTCAATCTGGCGGCCGGTAATCGTCAGAAGTCGTTTCAATTTTCATTCACTGAGCCTTACATCAAGAATCGTCCGATCACGGCCGGATTCTCCGTGTTTGGTTACACGCAAAAGTTTTTCGGCGAAGGTACGTTCCTGTCGCAGAATCTCGACGCGCAGGCAGGTTTATCGGGAAACCAACTCGATTTCCTGAATGTCAGCGAAGAGAATTTGTTCACCCGAACGTCTTACGGCGCGTCTGTTTTTGCCAGTGCTCCGCTGTCTGAGTTTTACCGCAAGCGCCGGTTTACGCAGCTCACGCGCGTTGGCTTGTCGTACCAGCTCTCAATGTCGAGCGTGAAAGATCCGAAAGTTAACGAGGATCCGAATAACCCG
>JANLZV010000504.1:0-2134 GCA_031366425.1 Pyrinomonadaceae bacterium
ATCCCAAACCGATTGGTAGCTCTGGTCTCGGCTCTGGTGATCCCAAACCGATTGGTAGCTCTGGTCTCGGCTCTGGTGATCCCAAACCGCTTGGTAGCTCTGGCTTAGGATCGGCTCACGCATCACTAAAGCTGAAGCCAATCGGCGGTTCAGGCTTGGGTCCCGCTTCCGGAAAGCCCATAGGCATGGCTGGATTGGGCTCGGGGGACGGAAAGCCATTCGGCAGCGCTGGCACTGGCGGCTGCGATTGTGCCTCGATAAAAAACTATCCGTTGTCGACTTTTCCAACCAGTCCGGGTTTCTATCGCGTCATTAAGCGCGGCCACAAACCCAAGTAGACTGCTCGATCCCAGGAATGGTTTCGTTTATGCAGCGACTCTCTTTGCTTTGGCCCATCGTGCTGTTGTGTTTCCTGCACTCTGTCCAGGCGGCTGAGAGTTCGGCGTTGGCGCTGGCAAAACAGGATGCGGCAAGCGCAAACGACGAGGCTCTTTCACTCGAAGATCGACTGACCGCTCTCAACCGACTTCAGGAAGCGGCAAGACTCTTCCGCGAAGCCGGTGAGTGGCAGGAGGCCGCCCGCGCCCTCAACCGCGTCGGTCGCCTTCAGTTGGTCATGAATGATCCGCAGAAAGCTATTGACGCTCACAATGAAGCACTAAAGCTCCTTAAGCCTTCGTCTCCCGATACTATTCAAGTTGATGCCTTGAATGGGTTGGCTGCAGGTTACATGCACTTGCAAAAAGCTGAGGATGCGGAGGCCGCGACGCGACGCGCGCTCTCGTTGAGCGAAGAGCTTGGTTATGTGGCAGGAAAAGCTGAAGCTTTACTGAACCTGAGCGATCGACAGAACTATTTGAATCATGCAATCGCTTTACAAACCGCGCAGCAGGCACTCTCTTTGTGGCAAACAATTAGCGATAAGCGAGGGCAGTCACTTGCTCACTTCCAGATGGGCGATTGCTATCTGGCTCAAAACATGGTCAGTGAAGCTGATCAAAACTACCAGTCTGCGCTGCAACTCTCGCGAGAGACAGGCAACCGCCTGGGAGAGGCAGGAGCACTCATCGCGCTGGGATTCAGTGATTATCGAAAGGGCGATTGGGGTGGTGAAATTTCCTATCTCACCCAAGCGCAGGGATTGATTGATGAAAACGCCGAGCCCCTTAAGATGGGGCAAATCACTGGCGGACTAGGCGAGGCATTTAATGAAAGTGGGCTGCCCGAGCAAGGACTGGTCTATTTCCAGCAAACCCTGAACTATTTCCGGCAGACGAAGAACCCAATTTACGTGGGCTACGCATTGTGGGCGATAGGTTGTACTTATTATTTGCTCGGCGACTATTCTACCGCCATAACGCAATTTGATCTTGCTCTTGCGTCCGGAGCAGCGGATGGAATTCTTGCGGCCCAGTGCCACGAATTTCTCGGTCGAGTTTACTTAGCGACCGGTGAACGCTTGGCCGCCTTACGACACTTACAGTTTGCCCTCGATGTCTACACAAGAACTGTTAACCCGAAAGAAGCAGCACAAGCCCGGGCTATGATTGGACAAGTCTATGAGCAGGAGGAGCAATTCGACCGAGCCGCAGACTACTACAAGCAGGCGCTCATCACATTCAATCAGTTGTCTGATGGCGTTAACCAATCCATCGCTTATTACGCATTCGGCCGCCTGGAATTGAAACGCGGAAATTACGACGACGCCGAAAATTATCTCGGTCAATCTCTCTCAGCAACCGAAAACCTTCGTCGAGCTTCCACGAGTCGCGATTTGACGGTGGCCTTTTCCGCAAGCGTCCACGAGCGTTATCAAACCTACATCGATTGTTTGATGCGTAAGAATGCGGCCCAACCGAATAAGAATTTCGCTGCCCGCGCTTTCGAAACCAGCGAACTGGCGCGCGCGCGTTCGCTAACAGAATTGTTGCGCGCTACCCAAACCAATCTCGCCCCGGGGATTGATCCACAGCTCGCCGAACAAGAAAAGTCGCTGCGACAATCGCTGCGCGTAAAAGAAGACTACAAGGTGGCACTGCTGGGCAAGACCTACAAGAAGGAAGAGCTTGACGCTTTAACTGTCGAACTAAACGATCTGGAAAACAAATACAAGGGAGTTACTGACGCGATACGC
>JANLZV010000521.1:0-3107 GCA_031366425.1 Pyrinomonadaceae bacterium
TCCGCACGGGCTCGCCCATATGCAGGATAAAAACTTCGCTGCCCTTTCCAATAGCGCTCGCTTGTAGAACCAATTGCGCCGATTCAGGAATCGTCATGAAATAACGCTTCATGCGTTTATCAGTAATCGTAACTGGTCCACCCTGTCGGACTTGCCGTTGGAAGATAGGTATTACAGAGCCGGCGGAACCAATTACGTTGCCAAAGCGCACTGCGACATAGCGAGTATCGTAGCGGCGATCCAAATCCTGAACGACCAACTCGGCTACTCGTTTCGAAGCGCCCATCATTGATGCCGGCCGCACGGCTTTGTCAGTCGAAACCAAAACAAACACTTCAACCTTAAACTCGCCGGCCAACTCACCCAGATGACGAGTGCACAGGACATTATTCTTGATCGCTTCGAACGGATTAGACTCCATCAGCGGCACGTGCTTATGGGCAGCCGCGTGAATCACAACCTGTGGGCGATAGTGAGCAAAAAGGAAGCGCATCTTGACTTCGTCACCTACGTCGACCACTTGAGGCACGATTGAGGCCTTCGGATTTGCTTGCCGAAGCTCCTGATCTATTTCGAACAGGGCGAACTCGGCGCGCTCGACAAGCACTAGACTGCGCGGAGAGAAGCGTAACACTTGCCGGGCCAATTCTGAGCCTATGGAGCCGCCCGCACCGGTTACCATTACAGTTTTACCGGCGAGTTCGCGGCTGATTGATTCGAGGTCGAGATTGACGGGCTCACGGCCGAGCAAATCCTCAATCTGCACGTCGCGAATACGACTGATCCCAACCCGGCCGTCGAGGATTTCGTAGAGCCCGGGAATGATTCTTACCTTGATCGGTATCTGCTCGCAGAGATTGATGATGCGATGAATGTCCTGCCGCGAAGCCTGAGCGATTGTGATCACTACGTGATCGATTCTCATTGAGTGCACAAGCCGGGCCAGGTCCTTCGTTGAGCCTAATACTTTGTGACCCAGCACGACTGCTCGACCCAACTTGCTGCGGTCATCGTCAATGAACCCTCGAATATCAAGATCCAGATCGCCGCGACCATTGATCTCTTTCGCCGCCAACACTCCGGCCTGACCAGCGCCAATTAGCAGCACCCGCCGTTTCACTGCCGCCGTGGTCTCGCCATGCCGATTCCCACTAATCTGGCGGCGGCGCTTGGCATTTTCATATATTCCGCGGCGCAGCACGCGGAGACCGAAAACGCCGCCGAACGCCAGCATGCTGTCAATAAAGTTTACGGAAAGGGGTACTCTCCACGCCTGGTAGTCGCTCGGTAGTTTAAGGCGCGCGATCGCGACTATGAAGAGCGAACCCATCGCCCCGTAAAAGAAGGCTTTGATATGGGCCATGCCGGTGTAACGCCAGATAGAACTACGCGCACGGGCAACGCTCAGGGCAACGAACTGGAGCACCACGACCACCGGAGCCTGCACGAGAAAATTGCGCCATTCCTCCTTAGGTATTTCGAAGTCAAACCGCAAGAGATACGCAAAAGCAAAGGCTGCCAACAGTGTCGCGCAGTCTAAGCCAACCTGCATACCAGTAGAAAGCGAATAGCGGCGTAGGGCCTCGCGCAGTCTACCTTCGCTTGGAAGATCGGCCATGGGAACGTCGTGGGAGATCATATCCTGGGAGATCATATTGAGGGTCCTTAGTTCGTAAAGCTGAGAAAAAGAGTAATGGGAGTTCTCAGCGCAATTTAACGGGGCTAGAAACTAACACGTGGCGCGAAGGGATTCAAACCTTTTGGGACGGAATGTCCTAATCGCCCGGATCGCTCCATTCAGCAGCATTCAAAGACTCAATGCCGCCAACTTCACGCTCGTGCGGCGCGAATCCCTAGCAGTGGCAATAACAATCAGAACGACCAAGATTGCCGCGTTGAGAGTGATATGTAAGCCAAAGTCGAAAAAGCTATGAACGGCCACTCCAAGTATTCCAGTCAGCGCTCCCAGAGTGGCTGCCCGGTAAAATGGATCGGGTGAACGCAAACGCGCGCGCGCCCTAACGACGAACAGGACTGAAAACCAGATAGTCAGAGCCAATCCGATTAATCCGCCCGCAGCTAAGAGATCAAGATAGTCGTTATGCGCCTGTTGAGGGGTGAACTCGCCTGACGCCTCGTGATATTGCGTCACTGCAATCCAGTAACCGCCAAAGCCTATGCCTGTGAGTGGATGGTTTTTAAAGATTGTCCAGGTGGTGGCCCACATTTGCCGGCGGCTGGTGTTGGCGTTGTTGGGAGCCACGCTCGTTCCGAAGTCACTGGGACCAGCTTGAAAATTCTTGACGACTTGTTCGCCTCCAATCCAAGCCACGCCATATCCAAATACAACCAGCAATGCGGCAACCAGGATCCCGCGCAGGAGAATCCCCCCCGCTGTCGCTTTCAGCCGCGTCCGCTTCTCGCGCATATCGCTATCCGCATGTTTTTGTGCCCAGCGGCCCACCGGATCAAGCATCACGGCTAGAAACAGAAGTTCGCACAATGACCCCAGCATTCCACCGCGTGAATTCGAAATAACGAGCGCCGTCCAGAGCAATGCCGCGACGGGCAGGAGAATCAAAAGTCGCCAACGATCCTTCCAACCCGCCAGCAACAACCCAAACAATAGCCCCAGGGACATCTCCATCAAGTATCCGAAATGGTTCTTGTTGATAAACTGCCCGAAGGTTCGATCGTCTATGGGTAAAAGAGGTAGAAGAAATGTCGGGCCACTCTGAGTGCTCTTTCTCAACAGAGCAAAGATCGCGCTGGCGACGCCGATGCCGATGACGAGGTAGATGAGCGCACGCAAACGCCCCTTCGTGTAGGTGTAACGCAGAAGCAACCCGCCGGCGGTGATGAGCGCGAATAATTTGACGGCGAAGATCCGCGAATTGTATGGATCGGCGCTAATTGAACCATCCATACTGATCACACCGGCGGCGTCTCTGGCGGAAGGGAGGGACAGCGATTGGCCAAAGATGAACAGCGCGAGCACCAGCAGCGGCGCCAACAATGATAGATCGTCAATCCGCAGGGTCTTGCTAAAAAATGCTTCAAACAACGCCAGGATCGCCAGCCCAAAAACCAAGCACTCGAAAACGGCA
>JANLZV010000543.1:0-5049 GCA_031366425.1 Pyrinomonadaceae bacterium
GGCGATTTTTACCGGGCGACTTAGGAATTCGACCAGCGGGGCTACGAAGTAGGCAAAGAAGATCGCTAGAATCAAAAGCAGGATAACCGCGCTGAGCTTAACCAGAATCCATAGCGCGATCGCGACGGAGAGGATTATCACGATGATGCGAAGCACCGCGCGTGTTTGCGGTCCCGTGGCTTCCGCCGCTGCTGCGGCTGCCCTCGCGACCTCTTTTTCCTGGTTTTGGGCCATTCGAATTTGCTAGTTGTAGAGTCTCGCGATGATCCCGCCGATGGCCACCTGCTCGGCGGCCGTGATGGTTCGAAACTCAACCCCGAAAGTGTCGGGAGTGGCATGATGGACCACTTCACCGCGGAGCGATAGAGCGTCTTCCTGACCGACCAGCAGCAGTCCGAGTTGATCACCTACTCGCACGTTGGGACAGGCTGGAAGATTTGAAACGCGCAAACCGCCGAGACTGATGTCCGACGGCTCTCCGATGCCGATCGATTCGTCTAAACTCTCGTCTTCGATCGCGAGCGTCAACCGCGTACTAATGTGATACCGCGGATATTTTCGCCGTTCATGATCGGGCAAGGTTAACGGGGGAGCGCTCATCGTCTGAATCCTTTCGGCTAGTTAACTGACTCAAATTCGTCTTCGTCTTCGTCGTCCTCATCACTAACCACGGGTTTGGGTGCGGTTACGCGGGGCGCCGCCGGTCCCCAAATCAAACCCTTCCACTCCTCAGTCGCCCCCAATAGTTGCAACGCCGCAAGTGGATGGCCCGGATTGCGCTCAATCCGCAACACTTCAGCGATCACCTGGAGCTTCTGCCCATCTTCGCCCTGAACTTCCAGCCTGACACGACTTCCTACCTGCGGCAGCTTGCGCGGTAGATGGACCAGGGTGCCTTCCGGCCCCACGTTTTCGGTCGTGCCCTCCGACATGATGTGGACGCCGTCCGGCTCGTCCCATTCTGCGCGCACTTCGAATGATACTAAATAACGTGGACCCGAACGACCCTCTGATTCTATTTGAGACATGACTTCAAACTCCTGTGGGGCAAGACCCTGGCGTTTCCAAGCAACACCTTTAATGAATTCTCCGCTGCGGCAGCAGGAGTGTATATCGTTTTCCGGTAAAACCCGGAGGTTTTTTCGAGCTTCGCGCCCCGAAGCGGCCGTTGAACGCTATCTCACTCCTCATCGGCCCGAAGTTTTTCCAAAACGGAAAAGTCTTCGAGCGTGGTGACGTCGCCGGCCACCGTGCCACTGGTGGCGATCTCACGCAACAACCGGCGCATGATTTTTCCCGAACGCGTCTTCGGCAATGCATCGGTGAATCGTATTTCCTCCGGCCGTGCGAGCGCTCCGATTTCTTTGGTCACGTGAGCGCGCAGTTCCGCGTTTAATTCGGGTGTGGCCTCGCGGGTTCCTTCAAGCGTAACAAAAGCTATGATTGCCGATCCTTTCAACTCGTCGGGCCGCGCTACCACCGCTGCTTCCGCTACTGCCTCATGCGAAACCAGTGCGCTTTCAACTTCGGCGGTGCCGAGACGATGCCCGCTGACGTTGATCACGTCATCAATGCGGCCCATGATCCAGAAGTAACCATCTTGATCGCGACGCGCGCCGTCACCAGCGAAATAGATATTCTCGATTTGCGACCAATACTGTTCCCGATATCGATCGTCGTCTCCCCAGATAGTCCGCAGCATCGAAGGCCAAGGACGCTTGATCACGAGATAGCCACCTTCGTTAGCTCCGACGGGCGCACCTTCGCGAGTCATGACGTCAGCCTCGATTCCGGGAAACGGAAGAGTTGCGGACCCGGGCTTGGTCGGCGTGGCGCCGGGTACGGGAGAAATCATGATCGCGCCTGTTTCGGTTTGCCACCACGTGTCAACAATTGGACATGCGCCTTTCCCGATAATTGCGTGATACCACATCCAGGCTTCAGGATTTATCGGTTCGCCCACTGTCCCGAGCAGGCGCAGGCTCGACAGGTCGTGTTTCAGCGGCCACTGTTCGCCCCATTTAACAAACGCGCGAATGGCGGTAGGGGCGGTGTAAAGAATGTTAACGCGGTGGCGCTCGATGATGTCCCAAAAACGGTCCGGCTCGGGATGGTTGGGAGCGCCTTCATACATCAGCACCGTGGCGCCATTTGAGAGTGGGCCATAGACCACGTAGCTGTGCCCGGTAACCCAGCCAATGTCGGCGGTGCACCAATAAATGTCTTCGTCTTTGAGATCGAAAATCCACTTCGTCGTCAGGTGAGTTTGCAGCAGGTAGCCGGCGGTAGTGTGAAGAATTCCCTTTGGTTTTCCGGTCGTGCCCGAAGTGTAAAGAATGTAGAGCGGGTGTTCGCTGTCTAATTCTTCGGCCGGACAGTTGCCGTTAACAGTGCTGGTTAGTTCGTGCCACCAATGATCACGGCCCGCTTTCATGTGCACTGGCGCGCCGGTGCGTCGGACCACGACACAGTTCTCGACTGACGGAGTCTGGTTGAGCGCTTCGTCAACCGCAGGCTTCAGCTTCACTTCCTTGCCACGCCGCCAACCGCCATCGGCAGTGACTACGAGTTTGCAACTCGCGTCGTTTATGCGATCGATGAGGGCGGCACTGGAAAACCCGCCGAAGATTACCGAATGGGTGGCACCGAGACGCGCGCAAGCCAACATAGAAATGGCCAATTCCGGAATCAGCGGCATGTAGAGCGCAACGCGATCGCCCTTTTGAATGCCGAGGCCCTTCAGGACATTGGCGAATTTGCACACTTCGAAATGCAGCTGTTGATAAGTAAACGTCCGTTGGTCGCCTGGCTCACCTTCCCAAATCAGCGCCGCCTTGTTTCGTCGCCATCCGTCCAGATGACGGTCGAGGCAGTTGTAAGAAGCGTTTATTTTTCCCCCAGTGAACCACTCAGCGTGCGGCGGTTGCCAATTCAAGACCGTATCCCACTTCTTAAACCAATGAAGCTGATCAGCCATTCTCGCCCAAAAAGATTCCGGGTCGGCGCTCGCTTCGGCGCGTAACAGTTCGAGTTCGGACAGAGTCTTGACAGCCGCGGAGTCAGCAAACCTGGGAGGCGGAGAGAAAACTCGATCTTCGTGTTGCAGGGATTCGATGTTTGTGGTGACTCGTGTCATACCTGAGCTAGAATCTTGTAACTGTCGGATCGATCTTGTGTGCCTGTGTGTAACATAGTTTTGCTTGACGCGCCAACAGATCACTTCAGCAGTCTATTTCTAAAACTATGAATCTTTACGTCGGCACGAGTGGTTACAGCTACAAAGAATGGAAGGGCAGTTTCTACCCGGAAAAAAATCCGGCGAAGGAAATGCTTAACTACTACGCTGAGCGTCTTAGCACTGTCGAAATCAACGCCACTTTCTACCGCATGCCGCAATCGAGCATGCTGGAAAACTGGAAGGAGCAAGTGCCGCCAGCATTCCGCTTCGCGCTCAAGGCGTCGCAACGCATCACTCACTTCAAGCGGCTCAAGGAAACTGACGATGAAGTAAAATACTTTTTGGAAACCGCTGCGGTGTTGGGCGAGCAGCTGGGAGTAGTGCTGTTTCAACTTCCGCCAAACATGAAGAAGGACTTGCCGCGGCTAGAGTCCTTCCTCGCGTTGCTCCCGCCGGCAACTCGCGCCGCGTTTGAGTTTTGTCATCCGACCTGGTTTGACGACGATGTGGTGGAATTGCTCCGGAGTCAAAACCGTCCGCTCGTGGTCTCCGACACCGACGACATGCCCACTACGCATATCGATAAGACCGCGGACTGGGGTTACCTGCGGCTGCGGCGGGTGAACTATTCGCCGGAGAATCTGGCGGAGTGGTTACATCGGGTGCGCGATCAGAAGTGGAACGAGGCGTTTGTTTTCTTCAAACACGAAGACGAAGGGACTGGGCCCAAGTTGGCCGCGCAGTTTTTAACGTTGGCCGGAAAAAAAGAAAGGGACGCGAAAACGCGCCCCTCTCGATCGAAAAAATCCAGGTCTGGTTAGAAATTTCCGCTACATGCTTCGTGACCGCAATCGCAATCAAGCTCGATTGTGTCCCCGGTGCCTTCACAAGATGCGCTGCAATACTTGCCGTCGTGCGGAGCGCAACTGCAAACAGGGTTCTTACAAGTGACTGTCTCGTCTGCCATGATTCCTCCTGAAAAGTTCGCCAAAGTTGGGCGCACAGAGTAGCACAACTTGCGGCGTGCGAGCATGACTCCGACCCGATATTTCAATTGCTGAAACTCGAATTTGGCTTACTCCGGCTCCTCCTCTTTTGCCGCCTCCGCCAACGCCAACGTCTCCAACGCGCCTTTGGCTTTTAACAATCTCACTACCACTTTGTGATTGTTCTCGAGCGCATAGGCCAGAGCGTCTTTGTCCTCATCGTCAATTAACGTCATGTCTGCCCCCGCCAGGATCAGGGCGCGCACCACATTCACGTGACCTTCCGAAGCGGCCAGCATCAACGCGGTGCGGCCTTGCTCGTTGCGAGTGTCAACCTTCGCCCCAGCCTCAAGCAGCGTTTTTACAGCTTCCAGGCTGTCGGACCCAGCCGCATCCATCAGCGGCGTATTCCCACTCTTGTCCTGAAGATTTACTTTGGCGCCCGCGTTGATTAGATCCCACACCAGGTCGCTGGTGGCGTCGTCGTCCACCATCATCAAGACGGTCTGGCCGCTGGCATCGCTCGCGTTTGGTTTCGCGCCCGCTGATAGCAGAAGTTGGACCATCTCGCGATTGGCATTTCTGACGGCATGCTCAAGCGCGGTGGTGCCGCTGCGTTTGTCACGAAGGTTTACGTCCATCCCGGATATCAATGAAGTCAAGGTTTCGAGATCGTCAGACTGGGCCGCCTTGATGAAGGGATGCTCAGGTGCGACAAAAGCCATCACCCCGCCGTATGACACGATTTGGTGACCCGAATCTTCGACGTCTACGCTCACTTCAATTGCAGCGACGCGCAAACTTCGATCGAGGCGTGTCTCCCCTCTGCCGGAGACGTAGACGCTATTCACCTCCTCAACTTCAAAGCCGGGCGCTTCAATCCGG
>JANLZV010000555.1:0-2787 GCA_031366425.1 Pyrinomonadaceae bacterium
GCGCTGACGATCGACTGCCGGTAGGGTGCGGGATAATTGGCAGCTGCGGCTTGCGCTTGTGATCTGTTGCGATCTAGCCGCTCCGTAACTTGCGCTCGCCGCGCGCCGCCGATGTCTTCCAGACGTTCATTTGCCAGCCAACCGTAGTAAGAATCTATTCCGCCGGGAACTGCAAGATACGCTGCGACGGCATCGCCGCGATTTCCCGATCGGTCCAAACTAAACGCCCGCAGGTACGCCACTTCACTTTGCGTGGTAGCGACGCCCTTCGGAAAACTTCTGCGCCTCAATTCGTCTGCCGTGGAAACTGCACGTCTCCAGTCGCTCTCGGAAATTTCAAGGCGCAACTGGCCAAACAGGGCGTTGGTTTCCGTCACGGTGCCGGCAAAGCGCTGTCTGGTTTGTGACACCCAACGAGCAGCGTCTTTCAAACGCCCGGCTTCGCGGAGTGTGTCGATCGCGTTTAAGTGCGCTGTTTCAATTCGTTCGCCGTCGGGATACCGTTCGATGTATTGCGTATAGCGATCGGCGGCGTCTGAGGCCCGGCCCATGCGGAGCAAAGCCGCCGCACTAAAATTGAGACCTTCACGGCCTTCTTTGGTTGAAGGATAAGTGCGTGCGAGACGATCGTAAGCGTCGTAAGCTTCCGAATAGCGACGCTGCTGATAATCAGTTCGACCAATGCCAAACATTGCTTCGGGCACGCGCGGATCGCTTGGGTAGTAATTAATTAGTGCTTGCCAGTGGTCCCTCGCTTCCGAGAACGCGCGGTTTACGTGATAGACACTTGCGCGACGAAGATGCTCCTCCGGCGTTAAGCGAGTCATGACGCCACGCGCGTTGCGGGCATTGAGGTCCTGCCGCCGCACGGCGGCGAGCGTCGCATCGCTGGCTGTCTGAGTACTTGCGGGTCGCGTGAAGAAGGCTACCGAAATAATCAATGACAGGTGAATAGTGACCAGGAGGGCGTAGCGAACCAGCCCGCGGACAATCTGAGTGGTCGAATTAGGATTCCCCGTCGGATTTGAATAGCTGCTTGTCATTATTACTCCAAACTTTCTCTTCACTTCAGAACCGCTAGAGAGCCCTCACTTACCGTCGGGCCTCGGCCGTGTTCACTCGGCTTCGATGATCTCATGACTCGAAACGATTGCCGCGGCGGGCCGCAAGGTGGCAGCTACACTACAGTATTTCTCCTCGGAGAGCTTGATCGCCTGCGCCACTGATCGCTCTGAAATGTTACGGCCTGTGAGAATGTGATGCACTTCCATTCGCTCGAAACTGCGCGGATGATCGGCGCGTCGTTCGCCCCGCACCTCCACCCGGTAATCAGTCACGTCCTGCCGTTTTTTCCGCAGAATTGAAATTACGTCCACTGCTGTGCATGAGCCGAGCGCAACCAACAATAGCTCCATCGGCGAGGGTGCAGAATGACGGGCGGAGTCGGTGTCCAGCGTTAACTGATGTCCTGAAGGAGTCGTGACAAGAAAAACATCTTCGGTCTTGTATTGCACGATTGCCTTCGAATCGTTTCTGTTCATGAGTCTCATCTCCTACCGATGAGCATACCATACCGTCGATCAAGGAGGTCGACACCTGGTCCATCCCCAGACAACCGCAACAGTCGCAACGAATATAGCTTCTCCAGGTTATGGCATAGGGCTTGTTGTAATCACCGTAGCGTCCAGCGATCTTTTTGTCCCGAAAGTGTGGCAGAGGGTGTTTAGGCGTGAGAGTAAATTCAGCATTGGGCGTGAACTGAAGACCTAATGTCTTACATAAAACTTGGAGGAGAGAAAATGATATTAGTAAAGAAAACTTTTGCAGCAGTGTTTGCAATCATGCTGCTATCGGCGGGAGCTTCGCTCGCGCAAGCTCAGACGCAGGGTTACCGCGGTACCTTCCGCTCGGTGCGGCAACTCGTGGTGAGAATAGATAACCGTGCCAGTGCTTTTGACAACAACATCCAAGATGCGTTGACGTCAACTAACTATGGCAACAATCGCGAAGAGAATATTTCGAACGTCGCCCAACAGTTTGACGATGCCGCTAGTGCCTTGCGCGTACAATTTGACCGCAGGCAATCAAGTACGGTCCAAGCGCAGGAGCTTTTGAACCTGGGTTCACGAATCGATCGCGTTTTGCGACGCAATCCGATGAACGCGACGGTCACTCGCGACTGGGCAAGTCTCCGCATGGATCTGACGCAGTTGGCCCGCGTGTACAACGTGACTTTCCCAACAGTTGGTCGCAACAATCAAGGTAACAACTTTCCAACCTATCCCGGTGGTCAGGGGCAATACGGTTCGAGTCGTTTGACCGGTACTTTTCGGCTGGACGCTTCGAGGAGTGACGACGCGCGGACAGCCGCGGAGGTTGCTACTCGATCGTTGCCTTACAGCACCCGAGATCGTCTGCGTGACGAGTTGACTGCTCGTTTGGAATCGCCTGAGCAACTCGCGATCGACGTCCGTGATCGCCAGGTCACAATTGGCTCGTCGCGTGCCCCGCAGATTAGTTTTTCAGCAGATGGCATTGAACGAGTTGAGTCATCCGGTAATGGTCGCACGACGCGCGCCAGCGCCACGCTGAATGCAGACCAGTTAATCATCAGTTCGACGGGCGACCGCGCGAACGAATTCAACGTGACCTTTAATCCTATCGATAACGGCAGTCGGCTGAGCGTTACGCGACGTGTCTATGTCGAAGGCCTGTCGAGACCGGTGTCAGTGCAGAGCATCTATGAACGAACTGCTGATGTCGGTCATTTTGACATCAACAATGGAA
>JANLZV010000558.1:0-2440 GCA_031366425.1 Pyrinomonadaceae bacterium
AATTAGCCGAGCGGCCGCACGGCTTTTTGAAATTCACGAATGCCTTGTGTGTTTAGTACCTCACGCCTGGTCAGCCAACCTCGTCGCGCTACCCCCACTCCATATTTCAGGTTACTCATCGCCCCGGTCGAATGCGCGTCAACCGAAATCACAAACTTGATCTTCCGTTTGCGCGCCGCACGAATCCAACGCGGCTCCATATCCAGTCGATGCGGATCGCCATTCACTTCGATAGCCGCGCGCGATTCGGCGATGACATCAAGAATTTGCTCCACGTCACACTCAAACGGCGGCCGCCGGTTTAGTAGACGCCCGAGCGCGTGCCCCCAAATCTTGAACACCGGCTGACGCATGGCCGTCACGATCCGTTTGGTCATCTTTGCTGAATCCATTTTGTAACGCGAATGGATGCTGGCCACGATGACGTCAAACTTTTCCAGAATCGCGTCCGGATAATCCAATTGGCCGCTGGCAATAATGTCGGATTCAGTGCCGCGCAGAATCTTGATCTTCACCTTCTCCTGCACTTCGTCGATCTCTTCCCACTGCCGCTTCAGGCGATCAATCGTCACTCCTCCGGCATAAAACGCGGTCGGCGAATGATCAGTGATCGTGACATATTTCATCCCCATGGCCGCGGCCGCGAGCGCCATTTCCTCGACGGAGTTTTTCCCGTCAGAGTAGGTAGTGTGGCAATGGACCATGCCCTGAATGTCATTCAGCGTCACGAGGTCCTTTGGTAGCTTGCCTGCGAACGCGGCTTCGATCTCGCCTTCGTCTTCGCGTAACTCGGGCGAAACGTAGTCCATCCCTAACTGCTGATAAATATCTTCTTCGCTTTGAAGTCCGGACGAACGCGATGACTTGCGCGCCACCTTTTGCGACTTCGCTTTCCCGGCGCTTGGGCTGGCAGTTTCACCGTTTGCGATCTGCTGCAACTTATTGACGTGTGCTTTGGATCCCGTTTCAGTTAACAGTGCGAGCGCAAACTCTGCAGGCCGAGCGGCGACGAGGGAAACGCGTGCGCCGTCAGCCAGGCGGACGACGCAGGCTTCATCCATTCGTTCGATGACTTCGACGATCAGCGGATATTGCAAAAGGTGGTCCATGAGGGCCGTGGGGCGGTTCGTATTAGCGACGAGCCGCACGGTCCCGACTGTTTCCTTCCAGCGCCGGAGCGAACCTGCAAACGCAACCTCAGAAGTGCCACGCTTGGTTTGAAGATAAGCTGTGACTTGCTCCGCGGCTTGCAGCGCCCGATGCAGGTGTAATCGATCCGGTTTTTTGCCGGCAGTGCGCTGGCCCGCAAGTGATTCCAGCAGCTTGGTTTCTGTTTTCGCACCGAAGCCTTTGAGATCGCGGATTTTGCCGGCTTCGGCGGCGGCCCTTAATTCCGCGATCGAGCTTATTCCGAGGGCATCGTGAAGGGCTTTTATTTTGCTAATCGATAGTCCCGGAACGCTTGAGAGTTCGACGGTGCCCGGCGGAAATTCTTTTTTGAGTCCGCGCAATACCGAAGATTCGCCTTCGAGGTAGAGTTGTTCGATCTGCGAAGCGAGGGCATCGCCAATCCCCCGCATCGTGGTCAAACGACTTTCCAAAATTACTTCGCCGAGGTCCTCAGTCAGACCAGCGACTACCCGGGCGCCCGTTTGATAAGCGCGCGCCTTGAAACGATCCTTGCCGCCTTTCAGCTCCAGCAGTGCCGCGATTTCCTGCAAGGTTGCCGCGATCGCAAATTTATCCAGACGTTGAATCTTCTCTTTGGCCATTTCGATTTAGGAGTAACAGAAGAGTTTCGCATTTTGGTTTCACGTTTGTTAAGTGCACAAGGAGCTCTGGAGCGTCTATTCGAAGCTGTGAGGTATAGTTTGTTGGCCGGAGAAAAGGAAGTCTAACTGGGAGCGCGGGTGCCCTCGCCCGCAAACTGCGGCAGACACAGTTCGAGATTTTATAAAAACTGTTCACGCTTTGCGCTAATTGCGGGCGAGGGCGCCCGCGGTCCCGTGCAAAAGTTGTCTTAATCTTGCAAGGAGTAACTCATGCCTATCGCTTCGATTAATCCTGCCACTGGCGAGACGTTTAAGACTTTTGAGTCCCTGAGCGAAACTGAGATCGACGCGAAGTTACAAATTGCGGCTGAGACGTTTCGCAGTTATCGCCGCACCGCGTTGCCGGCCCGTGCCTCGATGATGCTCCGCGCGGCCGAGATTCTCGAAGCTGAAAAAGCTGTTCTCGCTCGCTTGATGACGTTAGAGATGGGCAAACCAATTAAAGGCGCAGTTGGCGAAATCGAAAAGTGTGCCTGGGTTTGCCGTTACTACGCCGAGACTGCCGCCCAACATCTGGCGGATCAGCCGGCCGAAAGTAGTGCCAGTCGCAGCTTCATTCGATTTCAACCCCTCGGTCCGGTGCTGGCGGTGATGCCATGGAATTTTCC
>JANLZV010000573.1:0-2369 GCA_031366425.1 Pyrinomonadaceae bacterium
ATCGCTCAGCTTGTAGGTCTTGCCATCCGTAGCGCGTAACGTGAAGTCTGGCGCGGGTTGACCGACTTTCAGATGCGTTTTGGGCGCCGCGGGCGGAGCTGGTGGCGCCGGTTTCGCTGCAGGCGTCATGGGTTGCTGCGCGAATGCTGAAGCCGACAAAGCGGTCAGCAACAAGGTTAGAACTAATGCTTTTTTGATCATTTCCGAGTCTCCTTGAATTTGGGCCGAAAAGACGCTGACAAACTATTGGCAAAAAGCTTGGCTACTAATGTGCGGGAAGCATAAACGCTAGCTCGCGGCCGGGCAAGGTCTAGTACAATTGCCGGGACAATCAATCCGACAAAGGAAGTTTCTAAAATGCTGTCGCTTAAAACCGAACGTCTGAAGCGATATAAAGACGTTGCGCTGTTACTCAATAAATACGGGCGGTCAGATCTGGTAAAGCAAGCTGGCCTGGAAGATAGTCTCGAGCTTGACGAACACGCGATCGACGAAACGCGTCCCGAGGCTGAAGAGCTCGCCGCTGATCTGGAGAGGCTGGGGCCGGCGTTCATCAAGCTGGGCCAATTGCTCTCAACCCGCGCAGACTTATTGCCGGCACCCTACCTCGAGGCCCTGACTCGTTTGCAGGATCACGTCGAACCGTTTTCCTATGAAGAGGTAGACAAGATTGTGGCCAGCGAGATCGGCGTGCGCATCTCGAAGGCCTTTGCCGACTTCGACCCTGAACCGTTGGCCGCCGCTTCGCTGGCCCAGGTGCATCTGGCCCACATGCGCGACGGACGCGCGGTCGTAGTGAAAGTGCAACGGCCAAACATTCGCGAACAGATCATTGAAGACCTGGAGTCGCTCAACGACATCGCCGAGTTTCTCGACACTCACACTGAGACAGGCAAGCGTTACGAATTCGGCAACCTGCTCCTCGGGTTTCGCCGCAGTTTGTTACGCGAGTTGGACTTCAGACTTGAAGCCAATAATCTGATCACGTTTGCGGAAAATCTGCGTGAGTTTGACAAGCTGATCGTGCCGTTGCCGGTCGAAGCGTTTACCACCTCACGCGTGCTGACGATGGACTACATCCCCGGCAAAAAAATTACCGAGTTGAGTCCGCTGCGGCTGATGGATCTGGATGGCGGGGGTCTCGCGCGCGAACTCTTCCGCGCTTACCTCAAACAGATTCTGCTCGACGGTTTTGTCCACGCCGATCCGCATCCGGGCAATGTGTTCCTGACTGACGACGATCGGATCGCGCTTTTGGATTTGGGAATGGTCACGCGCCTGTTGCCAGGCTTGCAGGACAACCTGCTGCGCCTGTTGCTTGCGATCAGCGAAGGGCGCGGGGAAGAAGCTGCCGAGATCACCATCCGGATGGGCGAAGCGAAGTCCGGGTTTATGAAGGCGGAGTTTACCAATCGAGTTGCGGAACTCGTGGCTGAACATTCAGACGCAAATATGACGCGTTTAAACTCCGGTCAGGTAGTGCTTGAAATAACCAAGATCTCTGCGGACTGCTGGTTTCGTTTGCCCGCCGAGTTCACCATGGTGGCCAAGGCTCTGCTGAATCTCGACCGGGTGGTCTTCGCGCTCGATCCAAACTTCGAGCCGGCGACGGTGATCCGCCAGCGCGCGACGGAAATCCTCCAGCGCAATCTGATGAAGAGCATTAATCCGGCTAACCTGATCGGGAGCGTGGTTGAGCTGAAGGAGTTTGTTGAGAAACTGCCGACGCGCATTAATAAGATTTTGGACACCGTCGGCAACAACGAGTTGAAAGTGAATGTCGACAGTATTGACGAGAAGATGCTGGTAGAAGGTTTTCAAAAAGTTGCCAACCGCATCACACTCGGGCTGATCCTGGCTGCGTTAATTATGGGAGCGGCGATGCTGATGCGGGTGGAAACTTCCTTTCGGATACTTGGCTACCCGGCCCTGCCCATGATCTTCTTTCTGGTTGCGGCCATCGGCGGCCTCGCGCTGGGAATTAATATTGTGATGAGCGACGTGAAGGCGCGGAAGAAACCAAACCAGTAGATGTCCGACGTGGACTGGCACCGGCGAAATTTGAACCCACGTAGCGGGTGGGAGCATTAAGCCTGGGGTGAAGCGAAGTGGAACCCCAGGAAGTCGGAGTTAGAAAACACGAGCGCGCGAAGCGTGCGAAAGAGTGCGTTTCCTGCGCGGGCCGCTGCCGCCCACTACGTGGGCTAGGCACTCAATTTCGTGAAGCTCCCGGGGTTTCGCTGCGCTGCACCCGGGCTTTATGCTGCCGCCCACTACGCGGGCTCCAGCCCTGAGCCACAGCGACGCCGCAAGTTGAGCAATACATTCTCTTTACCCCCTCAGGCCTTACGACAGCTGACGCCGGTTAG
>JANLZV010000581.1:0-1860 GCA_031366425.1 Pyrinomonadaceae bacterium
CTCAACAACATCATCGGTAGTTCCCCAAAAATGCAGGCGCTCTACCAAATGATTGAGACAGTTGCCCAAGTGGGTTCAACCGTGCTGGTGACTGGGGAGTCGGGTACGGGAAAGGAACTCGTTGCTCGAGCAATTCACGACCTCAGCCCACGAGCCGAGAAACCTTTCGTTTCGATCAACTGCGGCGCCTTTACTGAAACCCTCCTCGAGTCGGAATTATTCGGTTATGTAAAAGGTTCCTTCACCGGCGCGAACACTAATCGTAAAGGGCTTTTTGAGGCCGCCAACACGGGCACTATTTTCCTGGATGAGAACGGTGAGATGTCCCCCGCGATGCAGGTCAAATTGCTGCGCGTGCTACAGGAACGAAAGTTGCGGCCGGTTGGTGCGACCGAGGAAACCACCGTCGACACGCGCGTCATCGCGGCGACGAATCGCGATCTCGGCAGCATGGTCAAGGATGGAACTTTTCGGGAAGACCTCTATTACCGCATTTCAGTTATTCCAATTGAACTGCCGTCCTTGCGCGAAAGGTCGGAAGACATTCCTGTCCTGGCCCAGCATTTCATCGAAAAATTTTGTGCGGGCACAGGACGTGAGTTGTCGATAAGCGAGAATGCAGTGCGTTTGCTCGAGAGCTATATCTGGCCGGGCAACGTCCGTGAATTGGAGCACGCCATCGAGCGTGCAGTGGCGCTCGAGACGACCGACTCAATTCAATCCGAGCGCCTGCCGGAAAAAATTTCTAACTACAATCCCTATCGCATCGCTGAGAGTTTTGAATTTCCGGAGGAGGGAGTAAACCTGACTGCCCATTTGGACCAGCTGGAGAAGACCTATGTGCTCGAAGCACTACGCCGAAAAGTTGGGAACCAAACTAACGCCGCCGATCTGCTGGGCCTCTCCGTTCGATCACTTCGGCATTTACTCGACAAACACGGCATACGCGGGTTGACGGCCCAGATGCGCGACGACCGCCGGAATTCTGATTCAATTCCACGCCGCCGTTCTTCCGATCCCACACCACGTCGCCGCGAAGACGACGAATCCGAATTTGCAGCCAGCGCCGGCGAACCTTAAAGTCTCCCCTTTTGTGCCCTACACCTGTGCCGGAAACCGTCATTCCCTCGCTGACGAGATTTGTCAGAACAAAGAACTTCAACCCTGCTGCAAATACCGCTAATCCGAAACGTCAACAATTCCATCGCTTTTGAAACGGGTACACGTGGCACAACCATTGTATTTGAGCTAGCTGACATTTCGCGCCTAAGGGGATCTACAGTTGTGATTACCAAGTGCGGCGACGCGAGAACCTTAAACTTTAGCTCCGTATGGATCAATAAGTTATGAACACCAAACACCATCAGCTAGGTTTCTCGTTGATCGAGTTGCTACTGGTCGTCGCGATCATCGGTATTATTTCAGCTATCGCTGTTCCGAATCTCCTGGCCTCCAAGCGGGCGGCTAACGAGGGTTCGGCAATCTCATCTGTGCGCGCCATCACGAGCGCTCAAGCCACCTACCACGCAACAAGGGGAGCGGGATTGTATGGCAGTCTGGCCAATCTCAACAGCGCGGGTCTCGTGGATTCCGCCGTATCTGGCAGCACTCTCCTCACTCCCAAGAGCGGCTATTTTTTCGCCGCGGCCGCGGATGCCACGACCCCTAACTCCCAGTACCTGACTACCGCCTCTACATCCCAGCCCAGCGGAGTCACCGCTACGGGAACTCGCAACTTTGCCTCTGACGCATCTGGAGTTGTGACGCAGTCCACGGCAAGCACGACCGCCATGACCAGCAACAGTGGAACACCCATCAATTAGCTGGATCGACTCTATCCCTTCGTCCTTTAGGGGCGTG
>JANLZV010000604.1:0-5597 GCA_031366425.1 Pyrinomonadaceae bacterium
CCCTTCTGCTAACCAAGCAGCGCAGCAACCCGCCAACTTGGCGCCGCACCGCACTTTGTGAATTAAAAGTGCATTGTACAAAGTGAAGCTGGATACGCAGGGAGCGGAGGTTGTCAGCTGGGTAATCACTCAAAATCGGGCCAGTAAGCGGGAAATCTACTCAATTGCCGGTAATAAGAAGGAACAGATACCACTTGAACTGGTTTCCCAGGAGGGTCTAAAGCGCCAGCCTCGCGAAGCGCCGCTCCAAATAGTAACTGGCGATGGCGCAGTCGATGGGCTCCTGGCCGGCACTGACTACACGCTCGAGGGCGTGGACGGCGTTGGCGATTCTGAACTGATGCTTGCCCCGGGCGAAAAGAAGCGACTGACGTTTCGGTTAGTCGGCCAACCATCGGGTTTGGACGTTACCAAGACGTTGGTATTTGACGCCGAACGCTACAGCGTTGATTTAGAAGTGACGATCAAGCGCAACGGTCAGGTTGTTCCACAGGCGAAAGTTAGAGTAGGGCCAAGTATTGGCGATCAGGGGGTGAAGCATTTCACGTTTTATTCGGTCGCCCCGGAAGCAATCGCTTCGGTTGGCGACAAGATCGAACGCTTTCAAGCGCACGCGATAAACGAAAACAAAAACAGTCCGGATCGGATGCCAATGCCTGGAGCCGTCGACTGGGCCGGCATCGGCGATACGTATTTCGCGATGGTCGCGGTGCCTTCAAAGCGCCTCGACGGCCTCGAGTTTCAGACGACTCAGTTTGACCATAACGCGAATGGCAAACCTGAGAAGCGATATCTAACGACGGCTTGGGTACCGATTCCGGCCGACGGCTCCCTGGTTCAACTTTACGCCGGTCCCAAGGACCATTACCTGCTGACGGAAGCGAGCCAGAATGTCGGCAAAGCGGTCGGCCGCACGTTGGATCTCGAAGGCCTGATCGACTACGGCTGGTTTAGATGGCTGTCACGCCCTCTGGCAGTACCCATTCTCAAATCCATTAAGTGGTTGAGCGAACTCACCGGCAGCTACGGCGTTGCTATCATCCTCTTCACGATCGGGATTTACTCGTTGTTCTTCCCCTTGAAGTGGCGTTCTTCGAAGTCGATGAAGAAGGCGCAGAAGCTTGCGCCGCGCATGAAGGAGCTACAGGAGAAAATCAAAGGGATGAAGCAGAACGACCCGCGGCTGAAAGAGCTGCAGGTCGAGCAACTGCGTTTGATGAAAGAAGGGAATCCGCTCGGCGGCTGTTTACCACTCCTGATTCAAATGCCTTTCCTGTTCGCGCTGTATCGAGCGATCACGATCTCGTTGGATTTTCGTCAAGCAAGTTTTTTATGGCTTCCCGATCTGTCCGCCGGCGATCCGTTTCACATTCTGGAAATATTAATGGCCGGAACAATGATCGTTCTGCAATTGATCACACCGGCCCCTTCCGCGGATCCGCTGCAGCGTAAAATGATGGCGATCGGCATGCCTCTGTTCATGCTTTACATCCTTTGGGGCGCCCCTGCCGGCTTGCTACTATATTGGCTCGTCGGAAACATCGTCGGATTTAGTCAACAGTTTATTATTAACAAGATGACGAACGTCCCGGATGATCAAACTCCGACTAAGCCCACCTCAAAGAAAGGAAGCGCGACGCCAAAGCCGTCAACGGCTTAATCGAGCCTCGCCCTGTTTCTAAACGAAGATGGAAGATACCTGTTCAAACGCCGCGAGCTTCCTCCGATCGCTCTTTGAGGGGACCGGACTCAACCTGAAGGTTACGGTGAGCGAGAGTCCTGCTGAGTGTTTACTTGACTTGAGCGGTCCCGACGCTGAATTCCTCCAAGCCGAAGGCGCGGAACTGTTGCAAGCGCTGCAACACCTGGTGACCCAGGCCTTCGGCCGATTGTTGCCTGAGGGTCAACGCCTGGTCTGTGATGTCGAAGGCTTTCGCGCAACCCGCGAAGCAGAGCTGCGGGCGATGGCCCATCACGCCGCCGGCCGCGTTCGGAGTGGTGGGGCGCCTTTTGTTTTTGGTGAGATGAATTCCAACGAGCGGCGAATAATTCACCTCACTCTCGCCGATGCGGAAGATCTTTTCACCGAGTCAGTCGGAGAAGGATCGGCCCGCAAGTTACGAGTTTCGCTGAAGCCCTCCAAGTAGTTTTCCCGTTCGAGATTTTTCTTTCGTTCGAACCGCGATGGATACTATTGTCGCAGTCTCAACACCGCCAGGCCGTAGTGCGATCGCGGTGGTCAGGTTTAGTGGCCCACGTTCATCAGCGATCCTCAGCTCGCTAATTCACGAACCTCAATTTATCCCCGAACCAAATCGCGTCAGTTTGAAAAAGATATTCGATGACACTGGCGCTGTCCTGGATCACGCGCTGGTTAGCTACTTCGCTGGTCCACATTCGTTCACCGGCGAAGACATGCTTGAGATCAGTTGTCATGGTTCGCCAATAATTGTCCGGCGTCTGCTCGACGTGGCCCAGGCTTACGACGCGCGGCTCGCTGGCCCAGGCGAGTTTACTTTGAGAGCGTGCCGGAACGGGAAAATGAATCTAACGGAGGCCGAGGCCATCCGCGATCTGATTGACGCCCGCACGCGTGCTGCTGCGGTGCAAGCCACCCGACAGCTCGGCGGAGAATTGTCCACCGCTCTCCAAACCTGCAAGCAGCAATTGATCTCGGTGATTGTCACATTCGAGTCGGCTCTCGAATTTGTCGAAGACGACTTGCCCGAAGTCCAACTTAAAGAGATGCGACGCCGGCTCGAAAGCGTCTTGCATAGACTCACGCAGCTAGCCGACACCTTTGCAGCCGGCCACCTCTTGCGCGACGGAATTAGGGTTGCCATTGTGGGTCGGCCAAACGTAGGTAAGTCTAGTCTTTTCAATAAGTTACTGCGTTCTGATAGAGCAATTGTGACAGAGCTGGCAGGTACTACCAGAGACAGCTTGACCGAGTCAATAAGTGTGCACGGCGTTCCTGTGTCGATAACCGACACCGCGGGAATTCGAAAAGCCGGCGATCAAATAGAGGCGATCGGAGTCGAGCGCACACATCGCGCAATCGCGGACGCCGATCTCTTAATTGTAGTTATCGATGGCTCGACGATGCTTTTGCCGGAAGACCTTGAAGTCCTTTCACAAACTGCCGCAGCGTCGCGCGTTGTCGTAGTAAACAAGAGCGACCTGCCTCAGCTGATCGAAGCAGAAAAGGAATTTGGCGACGAGACTAAGGTGGTCCATCTCTCCGCGTTGAAGGGCGAGCGACTCGACGATCTGACTGCTGCTATACTTGCACCCTTTGGTGGCATCGATTCAGAGGACGCTGGCCTGCTCATTACCGACAGCCGGCACTATGACCTTTTGCGACGAGCTCAACTTTCGATCGAAGAGTCGTTGGTGTTGCTAAACCAGCACGCAGGTGAGGAGCTCGTTCTCGTGGGTCTGCACAACGGATTGAAGTTTCTGGGAGAGATAACTGGAGAGACCACGACTGAGAATATCCTCTCCGAAATTTTCAGCACCTTTTGCATTGGCAAGTAGAAATGATTTTCGACGAAGCATTTGATGTGATTGTGATCGGTGGTGGCCACGCGGGGTGCGAGGCAGCCTCCGCCGCTGCACGACTTGGCGCGGCCACGGCTTTGGTAACGCTAAACCTCGATCTGATCGGCCAGATGTCCTGTAATCCCGCGATTGGCGGAATAGCTAAGGGCCACCTGGTGCGTGAGATCGACGCGCTTGGCGGGATCATGGGTCGGGTAATCGATCGAACCGGAATTCAGTTCCGGCTGTTGAATCGTTCGCGTGGCCCGGCTGTGCAGTCTCCTCGAGCCCAGGCGGATCGGGCGCTGTACCGGAAAGAGATGCGGGCGACGTTGGAACACACGCCAAATCTTGAGTTACGTCAGGGCATGGTCATCGACCTCTTGGTTCGCGACAATAAGCTCGAGGGTGTGGCCATGCAAGACGGCAGACGAATCGCGGCGGGTGCAGTTGTGGTCGCGGCAGGAACTTTTCTTAATGGACTTGTTCATACGGGCCGAACAACGTATACGGCCGGCCGCGCCGGTGAGCCCGCTTCTATCGAGCTAGCCGAGACCCTCAAGCGCTTGGGTTTTCCGGTCGGACGACTAAAAACGGGGACGCCGCCTCGGCTCGACGGTCGCACCATCGACTGGAGCGCGTTTGAGAGCCAGGAGGCCGACGAAAACCCGGTAGCTTTTTCCTTCGCCACTGAGCGGATCGAGCAAGCGCAGATCAAGTGTTACATCGGCTACACCACTGACCGTGTCCATCAAGCAATCCGCCGGAATCTGCACGAATCCCCTTTATATTCGGGACAAATCAAAGGCACCGGACCGCGGTATTGTCCTTCAATCGAGGACAAGGTCGTCAAGTTTGCAGATAAACAGCGGCATCAGCTCTTTCTCGAGCCCGAGGGACACGATACCAACGAGGTCTACCTGAACGGCTTTTCGACGTCTATGCCGGCGGGAATGCAGCAGGACTTTGTGAGGATGATACCGGGGCTCGAAGAAGCGAAGATTATTCGCCCTGGTTATGCCATCGAGTACGATTTCGTTGATCCGCGCGAGTTAGGATCCGATCTGCAGTGCCGAAGGGTGGCCGGCCTGTTTCATGCAGGTCAGGTCAACGGGACCACGGGTTATGAGGAAGCTGGGTGTCAGGGTTTGCTTGCCGGAATCAATGCGGCGCTACTGGTTAAGCGGCGGCCGGCGTTTGAGTTGTCGCGTGACGAATCTTATATCGGCGTCTTAGTTGATGACTTAATCAGGCAAGGAGTCGACGAGCCTTACCGCATCTTTACATCTCGGGCTGAAAACCGTCTGGCGCTCCGACATGACAACGCTGACGGCAGGCTGAGCAAATATGGAAAGGACCTTGGCTTGGTTGGCAACGAAGACTGGGAGCGATTCAACCTACGCCGAGAACGAATCGCGCGGATTGAATCGGCGCTGCACTCTATTCGACTAAAGCGGAGCGATGTAGCTTACGGCGCGGTGAAAGAGAGTGTCGGGGTTGATCTTGGCGACTCAATCACCTTGGCGGAACTTGCCAAGCGCTCGGAGGCCACTCCGGAGATTATTCGCTCACTGTTGCCGCAGGAGGTCCGTTCAACCACGGGTCCATCTGACCTGAGCGCGGCTCTCGCGGATAATCTCTACTCGGGCTACATCAAAGTACAAAAAACAGCGGTCGAACGGCTCAGGCACCACGATTCCGCCGCCATCCCCCCAATGCTTGATTTTCGTTCGCTTAATGGTCTCTCACATGAAATGGTGGAGCGACTCGAGCGCTTCCGTCCCCGCACCTTCGGCGAGGCCCGCAGAATTCCCGGGCTGACCGCCGCGGCTCTATCTACGATTTTCGTTGGGATTAACGTCCGATCCGACCACATTTAGTGGTTTCACGTGAAACGTCCCTGATGTTCCACGTGAAACATTCAATAAAACCCGACATACCCTCGTTCTGGTAGAAACTGGCGCTGCCATGTGATAAGTTTGCGCCCTTCGTAAATCGTTCACTTAGGATCCCTCAAAAATGGCGAAGATCATCGGGGTTGCAAACCAAAAAGGTGG
>JANLZV010000613.1:0-7121 GCA_031366425.1 Pyrinomonadaceae bacterium
TGATCCTAACGATCCCACCGCGGCTCATGAGGCCGGTATATACCTGTATCAGGAGACTGACGGGCAAAAAAAGATGATTCAGCTTGAGCCTTCCGTTTCCAAGCAGACGAAGAGTGGAGGTTTCCTGGCGTCCGCAGTTACTTACGGCATTGCCAAGATCAAATTTAAAGCGGCGTTGGCGGGGCCGAATGCGTCTCTTCAAATCATCAACCCGCGGCCAGTTTTCTATTTCTATTTTGAAGTCAAGAATTCGGGACTGAGTAACTCCAGCTATTACGCGACCAGTCCCAATGAATTCGCTCTAGTCCAACTCGACACTAAAACAAACAGTCGCGAGGTTACGGTCTCCCAGGCTAATGCTTTTGGCTCTCAGAGCGGCACGATGGATAAAGCAGCGCGAGCATTTACCTACGAGAAAATTGCTCCCGGAGTATATAAGGTCTTCCCGCAGGCGGACCTGGCCGAGGGCGAGTACGGTTTCTACAACGGCGGCGGCGCCGGTCCCAGCGGCGGCGCAAAAATATTCGACTTCGGGATCAAGGTGTCGCGGTAGAGTATGAGGCGCATTGGAAAAATACTAACCGCCCTTTACCTGCTTGAGCTTCTTGTTGGTCGGAACACTGGTTGCGAGCGCATTAGGTGCAGTGTCTCGTCAGCTCTGGGAGGCTCAATGAAGAACGGGTTCGTGCTATCGCTGTTTGCCAGCTTGTTGGTTTTCTCTTTGGTGAGCGATCTGCGCGCGCACACCAGCGTAACAAGCCCGCGTGAGATACCCTCGCAAGACCCGCAAGACGCAGGTGAAAAACGAACGCGCAACCCAGCCCAGCAGAAAGTTGATTCACAACTACTAATGGCTGCCCGGTTGAAACGCCCAGGCTCAATAACCACAGGGCCCGATATGTTGCAGCAAGATGGCGCTGGCCGAAGCCTTGATCAGCGATCGCGCAAGTACGATTGCCTCCCCAAAGATGCGCGGTTGGATGATGTCGTCACGTATGACCGCACCGGCAAACAGAATCTCACGTTGCAGAAGACGCTTATTAACCTCAAGGCGACCTGCCGTAAGGGTAAGCTGGTAGATGCAAAACGTCGCGCGATCCGATTCTTTCGGTTCTCTTGTTGGGGCCATCCGCCTCCCAATTACCTCGAGATTGAGCGGAGAGAAGATGAAGAGCTCAAAAAATTGAAGCGGCAGTATACGGTTATCGTGTTCGGGTGCAATCCAATGATCGCGAGCGTCCGTTTCGCAATCGTGATCTCAACAACCAACAATCACCACGTTTCGAGCAGAAAAAAGATTCGCCTGCTTGAAATCGGACCGAATTGAAAACACCTCAGGAGGTTCCTCACGATGAGAGTCGCTTTCGCAACTCTGGTTCTTGCAATATTCGCTCTTATCTTTGCGGTGTCATGGCTCGGAGCTGCCGCAGAGCAAGCCCAATCAGCCTTCGTGGCGGCCGATGTCGCGCAGTCGACTGCTAGTCCCTTGCCACAGGATCAAAAGAGTCCAACTCAACACAAGTCGAAAGTTACTCCCGACGCCAACCATGGCGTCGTGTCGAGCAGTACCTTTGCGTCCACTAGCGAAGCTCCGCAGGATCAACGTGCCACGCTGCAACAGCCGAAGAGTTCAGCCAGCGGCAAACAGCTTATGCGGTCGAACAAAGTCCTTCCGTCGATTAGTCCGGGACAGCAGGATCAAAAAAACTCGGCGGGCCAGGAACCCAAAGGCTTGCGCGATGTCGAGAAAGCCGAAGGTGATCCGGATCTTCCGGCGGGCGGAGAGATCGACAAAGAGGAATACCTCATGTTGCGCAACGAATTCATCGCGATGTTGCGCGGCTATCTGCCCGATCAACCTTTTGATCCTACGGCCCGCGGACGCGCCATTGAAGAAACCGAGCGGCAAGAGCGCCAGCTCGCTGACTCCAAATTCACCGCTCTCACCAAGCTAATCAATCCGGATATCAATACGGATACGTGGACGCCCATTGGCCCATCACCGATTCCCAGCGGCCAGACTTTCGGAGGACGAAGCGATCCAGTCAGCGGGCGCACGATCGCCATTGCTGTTCATCCCACGAATCCCAACATCGTTTACGCGGGTACTGCTGCCGGAGGTGTGTTCCGCTCGCTGGATGGCGGCGCGAATTGGACGCCAATATTTGACAGCGCCCAATCACTCGGCGTCGACGCAATTGCGATTGCGCCTTCCCAGCCTTCGACTGTTTACATAGGGACGGGCGAAATCATAGGCTTCTTCGGCGTAGGCGTATACCGCATTGATAACGCCGACTCGGCCAATCCAACTCTCGTCGGGCCGATTAACCCAGTCACTGATCAGGGCAATGGAATCAACGCCCCAGCCTTTCAGCAAACAGCGATTAGCGAAATTCTCGTCCATCCCACAGATCCGGCTACGATTTTCGTCTCCACCGCGCGAGGATTCGGAGGCATCGTCTCGCACGACCCTTCATCGCCAAACTCAAGGTCGTTGTTCGGCGTCTACCGCTCTACAAACGCAACAAATGCAGCGGCCGCGATTACTTTTACGAAGCTGACGGTAAACACAAATGGCGGACTCGTAAAAGGCGATACCGAGATCACCGACATGGCGATGGAGCCAGGAAATCCAAATACAATCCTCGGTTGGGTCGAAGGTGCAGCGGGCAGCGGCGGCGTTTATCGTAGCGCGAATGCGCTGGCGGCTTCTCCAACGTTTACGCAAACGCTTGTTACCAACACCTCGTACGCGCGAGGCGAACTCGCCATCAACAAGATTGGCAGCATCACTACAGTTCTAGCGGCCACGGGCGAAACCCCAGTCGGTTCGTGTCCGTCTGGACAGAACGGTAGACTAAGGAGATCGACCGATGGCGGTCAGACGTGGCCGACTTCGCTGTCCGGCGGAGATGGTTTTTGTGGCGGTCAGTGTTTCTATGACATAGCTGTTGATATGAACTGGACCTCTTCAAGTCCGATCATTCACATCGGCGGGGCGGCAGACTACAACACCGGTGATTGCGCATCCATAAATAAGAGGTCAGTCGACGGTGGGAGCACTTTTGCCAAGAACGAAACGGGTTTGCACCCCGATGTGCATGTTGTCGCCGTCGCTCCGTCTAATCAAAACATCGTGTACACCGGAAACGACGGGGGAATTTGGAAATCGACCGATGGCGGAGCCACATGGACCAGTCTCAACAATTCCAGCTATAGCGCCACCCAATTTATCAGTATCGCACTCCATCCAACCGACCGCGAGTACATGACTGGTGGCACCCAGGATAACGGAACAGAGTTCAGACGAGCCAACGGAACCTGGACGCAAATGGCCCTCGGTGACGGCGGATACACGTTGATTGATCGAAACGCTACCGACACCACCAACGTAACGATATATCACACCTATTACAACAAGAAGAACGTCCAAATTCTGTTCGAGCGCGTGACGACAACTGCCGCGGCCGAGGCGAAGAATTGGGTTACCCTCGGCGCTTTTCTGGACTCAAACCGGAACTGCACTTCTAACAACGGGATCAACTGTAGTGATTCGGTGCTCTTCTATGCTCCGATGGCGTTAGGACCTGGAAATCCAAATACCGTGTATTTCGGAACCGACAGGCTGTATCGATCGACGAATAAGGGCGATACCATGACGGTCGTGGGCAGCGTTGCTTCGATCAGCGGCGGCAGTCCTCTTGCTTCAATTAGTATTTCACCGCAGAACGATAACGTGCGGATTGTTGGATTGCAGAATGGCCAGGTGTGGGGGACGAGCAGCGGCGGCACCTTTACCAATATCACTCCGCCAAATGCGCCCAGCGCCCTCCCGGTCGGTAAGGTGTTTGTCGATCCCACGAATGCGAGCACGGCTTACGTAACCTATGGGGGCTTTGGAGTCTCCGCTGGTCGGCACATTTTCAAGACCGTAAATCTAAGCGCGTCTAGTCCGACCTGGAGTGACAGTGGCAACGGCATCCCTGACGTTCCGGTTGATGCCTTTACGGTGGATCGTCTCACGCCGCAGAACCTTTACGCGGGCACGGATATTGGCGTTTATCGCTCGACTGACGGTGGCAGTTCCTGGGTGCCTTTCAACGGCGGACTGCCTCGCGTGCCTGTTTTCGATATTGGATTTCAAGAACAGGGCCAAACGAATCCGAACAGTGCACGTGTGCTGAGGATCGCCACGCATGGCCGGGGAATTTGGGAGATTCAGGTTGGCGTAGCCGGCGGTTGCACCTACAGCCTCAACCCTACTAGCCAAAGCTTCGGGTCCAGCGGTGGCAATGGTTCCTTTGCCCTCAGCACCGCTGCTGCATGTGCATGGTCAGCCGTAAGTAACGCATCGTGGATTACGACGAGCAGCAGTGGCTCGGGCAACGGCACGGTGAATTACACCGTCGCGACTAACAGCAGTTCGGCGCGCACCGGTACCATCACGGTGGGTGGTCAAACGTTTACCGTTAGCCAGAGCGCCGGTAGCGGAGGCTGTCCGTCAACGACCATCGCGGTTGGTCAAACAACCAATGGCACTCTAACGACTTCTGATTGTTTTTTTACCGGCACGACGCGTTACGTTGATATTTACAATTTCAGCGGCACGGCAGGACAGCAGGTTGCGATCGCATTGAACTCTTCCGCATTCGACACTTACTTGTATCTGCTTGATTCCGGGAACCAACTACTCGCGCAAGACGATGATGGCGGCGGCAGTACCAATGCCCGCATTCCGGCGGTTAGTGGCTTCTATAGGTTGCCGGCTACGGGCTCGTATACAATTTATGCGACCTCCTATGCTGAAAGTAGCACTGGCGCGTACAGCATGACTCTGTCGACAGCGTCGGGTTGTAGTTACTCTATAAATCCGACCAGTCAAATTTTCATTGCCTCTGCAAGCACCGGCTCGTTTACCGTTACCGCCGGGCCTGGCTGTGCCTGGACTGCTCGGAGCAATGTTGGTTGGCTCACGACAACTTCCACTGGATCTGGAAGTGGCACCGTGAACTATTCCGTTGCGGCCAATACAGGAAACTCACGCACCGGCACGATTTCAGTCGCGAGTGAAACGTTCAACGTGTTTCAGTCGGCAGGTAATGGCAATGGCTGCCCCGTAACCACGATTGCGCTCGGGCAGACCATCAATACAACCCTGACGACTGGTTGCGTTTTTACGTCAACGTCGCGTTATGTGGATCCATACGATTTCACGGGCACGGCTGGACAAAGAATTGCGATCACTATGAGTTCATCCGCTTTCGACACCTATCTGTTTCTGAACGATCCTAATAATCAAACGATTGCCCAGGACGACGACGGCGGGGGAAGTAGTAATTCACGTATTCCATCATTTAACGGTTTCTTTACCCTGCCGACAACCGGCACGTACCGCATCTTTGCGACCTCGTATTCCGCCGACGGAATAAATGGGAGTACCGGCCCTTACACGATAAGCCTGCTCAGTTCGACCTCTAGCACGCCAACGCTGCAGTTCAGCGCGTCTACTTATAACGCGGGCGAGGCCAGCGGCTTCATCATCATTACTGTCACTCGCTCAGGAGACACGAGCGCTGCATCCACGGTCGCGTATGCCACCAGCAACGGCACCGCGAAGGAAGGGAAGGACTACGTCGCGGCACAAGGCGTCTTGAGCTTCGCAGCAGGTGAAACGAGCAAAAGTCTCCCGGTGCTGATCATCGACAACGCGTTCGTGGACGGAACACGTACGGTTAATCTAGCTTTGAGCAACCCGACCGGCGCGACGCTAGCGACTACCACCGCCGTACTGACGATCAACGACAACGATGTCGTAATTGGCCCCAATCCTTTAGACGCGCCTCGTTCATTCGTGCAATATCACTACTATGACTTCCTCGGTCGGTATCCGGATCCAAGCGGTTGGGATTTTTGGACCAATGAGATAACTTCGTGTGGTTCGAATCAGGCGTGCATTGACCTGAAGCGAATTAATGTTTCGGCGGCTTATTTCCTCTCGATTGAATTCCAACAGACAGGATATCTCGTCGAGCGCATTTACAAAGCGGCCTATGGCAACGCCACCGGGACTTCGACCTTCGGTGGCTCGCATACGCTTTCCGTGCCTATCATCCGTCGCAGCGAGTTCTCGTCGGATACGCAGGAAATTGGCCAGGGTGTAATTGTCGGACAGACCGGTTGGGAGCAAGCGCTCGAGAACAATAAAGTTGCATTCACAGCGGAGTTCGTGCAGCGATCGCGATTCACTTCAGCGTATGCGACTTCGCTGACGCCGACGCAATTCGTTGACGCTTTGTTTGCCCACGCCGGCGTAACTCCTTCGTCAACTGATCGCAGCGCAGCTATCAACGAGTTTGGCGTCGCTCTGAATACGGCCGATCTGGCAGCGCGCGGGAGAGCATTGAGAAGGGTTGCCGAAAACTCAATCTTGTCGGCAAATGAATCCAACCGAGCGTTTGTGTTGATGCAGTACTTTGGCTACTTGCGTCGTAACCCAAACGACAGTCCCGACTCAGACTATACCGGCTACGATTTCTGGTTGACGAAGCTAAACCAATTCAACGGCAACTTTGTGAACGCAGAAATGGTCAAGGCGTTCATTGTTTCGGGTTAGTATCGCCAGCGCTTCGGACCGTAACTTGTTGATGGAAGCTACCCAAACGCTGCTGGACCTCGGTGAGAATCAGTAGCAAACGTTTAGTCAACTATGGGTCGCAGTCGTTAACTGCCATTTCAACTGACGAGCAGCCTCCGCTTATCGCCCTTAACCATGCCTTGCGGCTAATAAAGAAACTCGAAGACTAGCCGGCAGATAAGAGTCTCGCCACTGCCGACAGCGTTGGCGGCGCTCGTCGTTGTTCCGTGCTGCGAGATTGAATGTAAAATGACGCTGCGGCAGCCAGCTGCTGACGTTACTCGCGTGCTTCACGCGCCGCAACAGATCAAATTTGCTATTGAACAAGGCAGGAGTAGTTCTATTCAAAAGCGTCTGCCTAAACCTGGACCAAGCGATACGCAGCGATTTTCGGCATGATGATTCTTGGCGGTCTGATCCTTTATCCAATGCTGGTCTATCGGTGGCGTCAGAGGTGGTCATAACTCGCCGGGACATCGTTGGATCT
>JANLZV010000635.1:0-2545 GCA_031366425.1 Pyrinomonadaceae bacterium
TTAACCCACTGTACATACTGTGTAAGGCCTACATCGCCGGTCGTATCCGGAGGGGCGACGTTAACGTTATAGCCAACAAGCCCTTCGCCAACTCCTTCAAAGTTTAGTCCGTTGGTAACAGGTACGTTGGCAAACGCATTAGATTGGGTAGCCCCGTCGCTCTGATCAGCAGGAACATTCTTCCTGACAAAATTCATCGGATTTTCATATTCGCGCGCTTTGCCTGCCTTCAGCGGCAGTATTTCGCGCAAAGGTTTCGACGTGTCGTGCCGGCCCGCCTTGGTTACTTCCGGCTTAAATTGTTTTGGTTCTTTATCGGATCCTGCTTGATTCTGAGCCGACGATAAGACAGTTAACGAGATCAGGGTCACAGCGGAAACGATAAACAGGATAAGGGTGAATCTTCGCATTTCAATTCCTTTCTTATGGGCATGAGCTGGTTGAAAACTCCTGGGTGTGAGAGAGGTTATCGGTTAAAAAGAACACGCGCGCTGCCCAACCGTGAGACAATTTTGGCGTGACCGTTACTGCGCAAGAATTTGATGGGCACCCCCTTGCATCGGCATGTTGAGCAGCACGGAGTATATACCTTTTGCTACGGATCGCAATAGTTGAAAGGCAGTGTCAGTCGCGCCTACCAAAGAGTCTTCTCACCATTTGCGGGAGCAATCGCGAGGTTCTAACCAGGGACCCGCTGGTGAAGTGAGTAGCCAGCCCGCCAAATAATTTGGCAGCACTCGCGTCGTAACGAAACCACCAAAGATCGGGCAGGAATGAAACGCGATTAACGTGGATGTGTTTTGGGGTAACGAGTTCGAGCAGTCCGAGGCGGCCGTGAGTTCGGCCGTAGCCACTGTCCTTAACGCCGCCCCATGGCGTTTGGGCGATTCCGTGGGTGTAGACGACCTCATTAACCATTACCGTGCCCGCCTCGATGCGTTCCGCGATTCGTTTTCCCCTGGCGATGTCTTTAGTCCAGACGCTGGCAGTTAGACCAAAGACACTGTCGTTAGCGAGTGCGATGGCCTGCTCCTCAGTTGCGAAAGTCATCAGCGGCAGAACGGGTCCAAACGTTTCATCTCGCATGATGGTCATTTCGTGATCGACGTTTGTAAGCACCGTGGGTTCATAAAAGAAACCTGCAGGGTGTGATCCGCGGCGCCCGCCGGTGAGCACGTTTGCACCGCGTTGCACCGCATCGCTGACATGCTCTTCCACGATCTTTCGTTGCCGTTCATTCGTCATCGCGCCGACATCGACTGCGGTCTGCGTGCCAACTCCCTGCCGCAGCGCGCGGGTTTCACGCACCACCAGATCAGTAAACTTCGCGGCAATCGATTCGTGGACGTAACAACGTTCGACTGACGCGCACGCCTGTCCGGAGTTTGCAAACGCACCCCAAACTGCGCCGCGCGCCGCATTTTCCAGGTCTGCGTCCGCCAACACGATCATCGGATCTTTGCCGCCCAGTTCGAGCACTACCGGAATCAAATATTTGGCCGCAGCTTCGGCCACGCGTTTACCAGTCGCTACGCTGCCCGTGAACATGATCTTATCGACGCGCGCATCGACCATCGCGGCGCCAGTCGAGCCGTCGCCAGTAACGATCTCCAGAAGCCCGGCAGGCAGTCCGGCTGCGGCAAAAATCTCTCCAATCTTGAGGGCGATTAGCGGAGTGAGTTCACTTGGTTTCAGTACCACGGCATTGCCGGCCATTAAAGCCATCACGACTTCATCGGCGGGCGTTGCCAAAGGAAAATTCCACGGGGAAATTATTCCGATTACGCCGAGCGGTTTGAAAACCAAACGAGAGGAGCGGCCCATCAATCCATACTGCCCGATGTCGATCTTTTGCGGTCGTAGTAAGTTTGCGGCGGCATGAGCGAAGTAGTGCATAGAGTCGAGCGTCGGCACCACCTCCATTGAGAGTGCTTCCGCGATCGGCTTGCCGGTTTCTTGCGAAATGAGTAGCGCCACTTCATCGCGAGCGCGCAGCAGGAGTCCGCGCGCTTTGAGAACGACTCGGCCGCGTTCACGAAATGAGAGGTTGGCCCAGGCGGGTTGCGCGAGGCGCGCGCGAACGACAGCTTGTCTGACTGCTTCGGGAGAAGATAAGGGTGCACGGCCAATTTCCTGGCCCGTGCCCGGATCGTAGGAAACGATCTCGCTGGGTCGCGTTGTTTGAAGCGGCAAGGTTTGCGTGCTCATCTGATGTTAATTATCCATCAAAGCGACTCAGGCTGCCAGGAACCACTGGCTTACCTTGGTTGAGGCAGAAGTTGACAGGATTAACAGAATTAACAAGATATGACTCTCTTGACCCAATCCTGTAAATCATGTCAATCCTATCCAGGTAGATAATTTTCCAAAGGCTATTTAGTAACCTACCGAAGGCTCGGTTACAATGGCTGTCCCAAATTATCGGCAAGTATCCTGCAGGAGCAACTTCAAATGATCACACCCCAACTTACGGAATTCATGCGCCAGATGGACCAGAACTCCGTCGCCATCATTCCCGGGGCGCGCGAAGCCGTACGCTCAAACG
>JANLZV010000639.1:0-6707 GCA_031366425.1 Pyrinomonadaceae bacterium
AAATCAAAAGGCCCGACAAACATGCGACCCCGGTGAATCCGCCGCGGTAGAGGAACTGCTCTGAGAAATCTGCGGTAGAAATCAGATATGCCAACCCGAGGGCTGCGCCCGCGCCCGCGGCGTTAAGCGTTCGTCGCATCCACGCGCTGATAGTTTTCACCTCGATGAAAGCGAACAAACAACCAACCAGGAGCGCATCGGCCCGAGTGTCGGTGCCGTAGTAGAGCCGAGTTAGCTCTGCGCCCGATTCGAGTAGTCGATACCGGTTAACCAGGACTGCTGCGATCGCGACAATTAACCCGCTGACGATAAGACGTCGTCGCGCTTTCAACGCCAAACAGGCGGAAAGCAAAAGGGGCCAGACCAGGTAAAACTGTTCCTCGATGGAAAGAGACCAGATGATGGCGGTGGGATCAAGCGCCGTGTCCCATCCAAAAGCCATGCGCCAGTTGGTTGCATAGAAGATCGCCATCGCGATCAGTTTCAGTTGTCGGGTTAACCCGATGAGTTGGGTGTAGTGATTAACCAGCAGAGTGGCAACCAGGTAAATTGCCAGCGCTGGCCCGAGCCGCAACACGCGGCGCACATAAAAGTTTTTAAGGGAGATCCTCTGAGACCTTCTAAACTCCGTCAACAGCAGTCCGGTGATCAAGAATCCGCTAAGCACGAAAAACAGATCGACACCGAGAAAGCCGCCTCGCAAATAGACGGAGGTGAGTTGATGGTGAGTGATTACCGAAAGGATTGCGATGCCGCGCAGCCCATCGAGTTCAGGAACCCGGCTCTGTGACGATCTGTCCATGCTGGCGACCGAACAACATCAAGCGGATTTCTTTGGGGACGAATCAGAGCGACGGTTAAGGTGGGTAATCGGGTGAAGGGGTTTCATTCAAACTAAGGATCCACCTGACCCTTCTTGATGTTTCGTTGCCATGCTTCGTAGTTGCGGACGCGGCGCTTTGCCTGTTTCCGCGTCAGTTTCAATTCCTTGGCCACCGAGTCGATACGGGCGGTGCGATCATTTTTCTTGTCGTAACGATCGCCGGGCGCATTTTTATAAATTTGATAGGCGCGGGTCCATTCGGCCTTAACTTCGGCCGTTGCCTGGACACCCCTGAGTTCTGGCATAGGTCATTTCCTTCACAGGTTTGAAATTTGAAATGAATTCTAGCAGTGATGAGAGGGAAGCGGTAGAAGAAAATTTGAAGACGGCAAACAGCCGCGCGATTGCCAAGCGATAGTCAACCCGTCGTAGGTTGAGCGACCAACAAGAAACAGCCGTGGCACAGTCTGACTAGTGAAGGCCAGACTGCGCCCGACAATCCCGCTCATTACTTCTTCGCTTTTGGTTTTTTGGCGGCGCCGTCTGCGTTCGCGCCAGCAGGTTTGCCAATACCAGTAACTTTGCTACCTGCTTCAGCCGCCCCAGACACGGCGCCTTCGGCTGCTCCTGAAGCTGCGCCGAGGAATACGTCCTTCAAAACTTCCTTGGCTTTAGTCAGCAGACCTTTCGACGAAGGTTTTCGGGTCGATTTTTTTCCGCCGCCTTTCGCCGATTTCTTACCTGGAGCTTTTTTAGCTGATTTAGCAACAGCTTTCTTTACTGAGGAAGCAGCCTTTTTCGTAGCTGACTTCTTTGCGGGCGTTTTCTTTTTGGTTACCACATGTGCCTCCCGTTTGGAATCAAGTCCACATGAAGCAACGCTCCCCCAACTAAATGAAGAAGCGTTGCTGCTGTGGACGCGCACTGGCGTTTCCGCCAATGCTCCTTTAAACCACGATTAAGAATCGCGGCTTGTCTCACACGATCCGGCAAGTCCACACCGGATCGGTTTCCGAGTTACTCAGCAAGCGCCTGAGCGCGAAGTTCTGCGCTTAAACTGCTCGCCGGCCTGAAACGAGATTGATGATGAACACCACTAAGGCGATCACCAGCAAGAGGTGGATAAGTCCACCGCCGATGTGTCCAAGAAACCCAACCAACCAAAGAACCAGCAAAATCACTAGAATCGTCCACAACATAAGTTCTCTCCTTATCGTTAGAAACCAAAGTGTGCTTACAGCTTTTGCAACGATTCGCTATGGAGCAATGCTCATGCCATTTTCTCGCAAGCGCACAAAACAGAGGGTACATCTGGAAAAAACGCCAAGTATTCATGGCAAAGAGCGAACATACTTGCTCGTTCGCCTGCACCCATCGCCGCCCTCCCCGCCCAAGCTGCATTAGAATCGGTCGCTTCACATTTATTCCGCCGCCTTTCATTGTGCGATATTGATTCGACCCTTCCCGTGAGTCTTGACAAAATCACTAACTGTAACTATATTGGTTACAGACGATTAGCCCTTAGGATTTCTTCGTATGTCGACCAGCAGCAGATTCGCAGTGGCGGTGCATGTCCTTACGCTCATGGCGTGGGCCGACGATGAGCCACTGAAGTCTGACCATGTGGCCGAGAGCGTCAATACAAATCCAGTGGTAATCCGGCGCATGCTCTGTGAACTGGCTGAGTCGCGTCTGGTGATCTCGCAGACAGGTTCGACGGGCGGATCGAGGTTGGCCCGACAACCTGAAGAAATCACTCTATTGGACATCTATCAGGCCGTGGAATCGCGCGGCGTGTTCTCATTGCATCGACATCCCCCCAACCCGGACTGCCCAGTTGGAGTAAACATCGGAGCAGTGCTGAACGATGTGCTGGATGAAGTTGATTCTGCGGTCGAACAGGTGCTGGCAAACATCACCTTGAAGGACGCGGTCCGCCGCTTAAAGCCGTGTGTACGACCCGGGAGCAATCTGGATTCAAGAACCGCAGCCGTTCACCGCGTCAGCGCTAATGGCGTCAAAAGAAAAAACGGTAAAGAGCAAGTTTTGTCTGCAAGAAACTAGTAGGTAATTGCGTTCGTATTTATAACGGATGGCTGGGACGAAAAACTTAAGTGGAGAGTTGCCGTTGCGAGACGCTCTCTGCAGGGTGAATGAGATCTCGCATCAAAGGATGATCATCAATTGACAAGGCTTCAGAAAGATCAAGATGGGGTGGAACCGATGGACTCGGTTAAGCCCAATTTTTCAGGTGCGCATGAGGAACTCCTCGAAGACGCAGTTTCAATCCAGGACATAGACGAAGTGCTGGAGAAACTGGCGACCGCTGGTGCTGCCGGGGTCGACACGGATGAACCCGCGATCGGCGAGGTTTCGTCGTCAGCTGCCCACGCTGAAGACGATGAAAACACTCCCGAGGAGATGGAGCTAGACCTTTCAGCGGGTGAATTGGATAAGACTTCGGATCCGGTGCGCGTTTACATGCGTGAAATGGGTGTGGTCCCTCTGCTTAAACGCGAGCAGGAAGTTTCAATTGCGAAGCGAATTGAATGGGGACAAAAGCGCGCTCAAAAAGGAATTACCCGATCCCCGATGGCCGTCGCGGAGCTCTTGCAGATCGGCACCGAACTGGAAGCCGGCACCATCGGTATTCGCGATGTAGTTAATTTTTCGGATCAGATGGAGACGGAAGAGCACGAGGACAAGACGGAAGAGTATCTCCAGTGGACAATCGAGGGCATTCAGAATATCCGCAAGCTCTACAAACGCGGCCTGAAGGAACTCGAGCAGATGAGCGCCGAGATGAAAGTTAAGCGGGCCAAAGGTTCGCGAAAACTGATTCGGCTACGACGCAAAGTGGCGCGTACGCGTCTTGATATTGCCCATGAGATCGGCGGTCTTCACCTCAAAGAAGCCGTGCGCCAACGTCTGATCGGCGCAATCGCCAAGTTGCATCGCGAGACCCGAACTCTCGAGCGAGAGATTGAAGCCAACAACGTGAAGTTGACGAAGAAACGTTTGAAGGCTGAAGACATAAAAGAATTCAAACGCCAAATCTCAGCTGCAAAACGGCGTCTCAAAGAGATCGAAGCGGAACACCACGTGTCGCCGCTCGAGATCAAACGATCACATCAGATGATTGTGACCGGCGAGGCCCAGGCGGCACAGGCCAAACACGAACTGACGGAAGCAAATCTGCGGCTTGTGGTTTCGATTGCGAAGAAGTATCAGAATCGCGGACTCCAGTTTCTCGACTTGATTCAGGAAGGCAATCTCGGGCTGATGAAGGGCGTTGATAAATTTGAGTGGCGCCGCGGTTACAAGTTTTCGACTTACGCGACCTGGTGGATTCGTCAGGCCATAACTCGGGCGATCGCCGATCAGGCGCGCACGATTCGCATTCCGGTTCACATGATCGAAGTGATTAATAAACTCAGGAACACTTCGCGCGAATTGGTCAGGGAGTTGGGACGTGAGCCAACCACCGAAGAGATCGCTAAGAAGATGGGCATGTCGGTGGAGAAAGTAAGCAAGGCGCGCAAACTTGTGCAGCAACCAGTTTCGCTGGAAACTCCGATCGGCGAGAGTGGCGATTCGCAACTCGGCGATTTGATTGAAGACAAATCAAGCACGAGTCCGGCCGAACGCGTTATTACTTCAAACCTGCGCGAGATCACGGGCGACGTGCTGCAGACGCTAAGTCCGCGCGAAGAACGTGTTATTCGCATGCGGTTTGGTCTGGACCGGGAAGGCCACGAGCGAACCCTCGAAGAAGTGGGCCAGGACTTTAATGTCACCCGAGAGCGTATTCGCCAAATCGAGGCCAAGGCGTTGCGTAAATTAAGACATCCTTCGCGAGCTCGCGTACTCAAGAGCTTCATTGAAGGTCAAAGGCAATAACAATTCACATTTGCAAGGCAGGAAAGCCTGCCCGAGATAGAAGCAAGGACGAGGAGAAATTAGATGAGCGAGAAAGTCACCCAGGTAAGCGATAGTTCGTTTGAGAAGGATGTGCTGCAGTCGAGTAAACCGGTGCTGGTGGATTTTTGGGCCGAGTGGTGTGCGCCGTGCCGTATGTTGGCGCCAACTATTGACGCGATCGCCGAACAGTTTGGCGATGCCGCCGGCGTAGTGAAAGTCAACGTTGATGACAACACGTCGACTGCGCAGCGTTATGGAATCAAAGGCATTCCAACGTTGATTCTTTTCAGCGACGGGAAAGAAGTGGAACGCGTTGTCGGTGCAACCAGCAAAGAAGCGATCGCCCGGATGATCGAGAAGCACGTGGTAGCGGCTTGAGCCAGGTTTCAATCGGCTAATTGAAAAAGGGGACCAGTTGATGGTTCCCTTTTTACTTGGCCGCCTGTTGCATCAAGCGCGACCCGCCACTTCACCTGTCTGCGTATTAACTCGAATGATCTCACCCTCCTTGATGAACAGCGGCACCCGCACGACCAGCCCCGTTTCTACCGTGGCTTGCTTACTGGCTCCCCCGGCAGCGGTGTCGCCCCGCGCGCCAAGTTCTGTCGACACCACCGCGAGTTCGACGTACTGAGGCAGTTCAAGGGAAACGGCAGCTCCGTTATATTTCAGCACCTGGAGAGAGCCGCCCTCTTTGAGATAACTGCGATCACTTCCCACGTCTTCGTTCGAAAAAACAAACTGCTCATAAGATTTTTCGTCCATGAAGTGGCAGCCTTCGCCATCAGCGTAAAGAAACGACGCAGGGGCGAATTCCACATCGGGTTCGTTAAATTTCTCAGTGGCTTTAAAACTTTTTTCCATCGCCGCACCAGTTAACAAGTGACGCAGTCTGGTGCGCACCATCGTGGCCGCGCCGCGCGCAGTAGGTGAAGCGAAGAACACTTCGAGCACTACGTAAGGCTGCTCGGCCACCTCGATCAATAGTTTTCGTTTTAGTTCGTTGGCACCGATCATCGCCATTTTAGTTGTTTCCTCCGCGTCAAATAAGCAAAACTTTTATTATTCTTAGTAACTTGAATATATCCCCGAACCTGCCGGTGAACAAAACGGGCCTGAGATGCGAGCCTTCAACCGTTGCTGTTTGAATTAATTAACTGGCCACGGATAATACAGCGATGCGGTAAAACGCAGTTCGACGAACATGGGGACAATCTTGAAGGAGACGCAAGGAATGGCGACCACCAGAAATAACGAGCAGAACAAACAGGCTAAGGCGGTAATTGTTGAAGCCGGCGATATACACCAGGGTTCGCACCAACCTGATAGAGCTGAACTTGAACTGCAACTTGCGCAAACGCGCGAGTCTCTGTCGCAGACGGTCCACGAGATTAAGGAGACTGTCACTGGGCAGTATGAAGCCGTGCGCGAAACGGTAACCGGCGTGATGGATTACCGTGACCAGTTTCAGAAGGAACCACTCGTTTGGAGTCTCGGTGCGCTCTCCGCCGGATTTGCGCTCGGTTACACACTTGGTTACGCGCACAAGAATTCCAAATCTTCCAAAGCGAAGCACTCACAAATTGCGGCTTTTGCTGACAGCCTGGCCGGCGAGCTATCGACAGTTGGCCAAACGCTGGTGATGCCGGCGCTGAATCACAAAATTAAGGAACTGTTTGGGTTTGACTTCGCCGAAGTGCTGGCGGACATGGGCCACAGACAGAAGAAAACTCCAAAGCGAAAGGCCGCCAAGCGAGTGGTGAAAAAGAGTGCGGCGGGTAAGCCGGCCAAAAAAGCCAGCGCGAAGAAGAAGCCGGCGAAAAAGTAGTCAATGCATCTTGAATGGCCCACCCTTTGGCTCGGCCGCCAGTTCTGGACGACTTGAATCCTGAACCACTTCGTGCAACTCAAGCACGTTTGGTCCGGCAAAGGCCTCTTTTGGGAGCGAGCCGGATTGGGCGTG
>JANLZV010000644.1:0-3480 GCA_031366425.1 Pyrinomonadaceae bacterium
CCCGAAAATCGTCGAAGCCCTAAGTCGAACCGCGGCTCTGCTGGTCGAAGACGTCGAAGCATTATCGACGGCAGCCAATGAGTTGCTGCACAGTTCCAGTCATGAATCTGCTAACGGAAGTGAAACCAAGTTGCCGGCATTGAGCGTAGATATTCTGTTGGCTGCCCCAGTGGCTTTGCGAAGGCGAGCGTTGCGAGCATGGATACTCGGTGGACGTGGCGATTTGCGTCGCCTGGAAATGGTTCATCTGCTTGCCGTCGAAAAGTTGCTTGATGGCGGCCGGGGAGGACGCGTGGCGGAGTTGCCGGGCGGAATGAAGGTGACGCGAAAACGCGGAATGCTGCTCCTTTCGGATAAATAGGTTGAAAAAGGCCACTTGCGCATCTAGAATTTCGGGGCGGCGACTGGGAAAGTGGTTGGGGGAACTCCTGCAGCCGTTCAGGTTCTAATCCTCTGGTGGTACACAACCAGCCCAGAGACAAGCGGCATCAAACGCTTCCCTTCATCCATTCGCACCGGGCGACTGAAAAGCGTTCGTTGGTGAAGCGACAAAGGATGGCCGCATAAGGTATGATTTTGACCGGAGGCTTTAATGACTTTGAGTTCCACTGCTAGACAAATTATTTTCTGGGTACTGATCATCGCGGGAGCTGTGCTGTTGTATAAGCTCGTCAATCCCGGCGCGGGCAAGACTCAGGCAATCGATCTCACCAATCTCACCGCCAAGATCGACGCGGGGGCCATCAAGCAGTTGACGCTGAAGCAAGGGGAAGCCGTCGCCATCGACGTGCAGAACCAGGAATTCCGCGCGCAACTCACCTCCGATCAGATCAAAAACGAGATTTTCAAGAAGGCGAATGAAAAAGGCGCCGATGGCAAAGAGAAGGTGGCCAAGTTTGAGGATGAATCCGGGAGTAGCAGTTTCTTCTGGCCGATGCTCATCACCTGGGCCCCACTCCTGTTCATCATTGGCATCTGGGTCTTCATGCTGCGGCAAATGCAGTCAGGCGGTAATAAAGCGCTCTCCTTTGGTAAGTCACGAGCAAAGCTTTTGAACAACCAACAGAAGCGGGTGACGTTTAAAGACGTCGCCGGCGTGGAAGAAGCCAAAGAAGAACTTCAGGAGATTATCGAGTTTTTGAAGGAGCCGCAGAAGTTTCAAAAGCTCGGCGGTCGGATTCCCAAAGGTGTGCTCATGATGGGCCCCCCGGGAACCGGCAAGACTTTGCTGGCGCGTGCGATAGCGGGCGAAGCAAACGTTCCTTTCTTCTCGATTTCGGGTTCCGACTTCGTCGAGATGTTTGTCGGCGTGGGCGCGTCGCGCGTGCGCGACTTGTTTGAGCAGGGCAAGAAAAATGCGCCTTGCATAATTTTCATTGACGAGATCGACGCAGTGGGCCGCCATCGTGGGGCCGGTCTGGGCGGCGGACATGACGAACGCGAACAGACGTTGAACCAGTTGCTCGTCGAAATGGACGGCTTTGAATCAAACGATGGCGTGATCCTGATCGCCTCGACCAACCGACCCGACGTGCTCGATCCGGCGTTGCTTCGTCCAGGAAGATTCGATCGTCGGGTAGTGGTTTCTCGTCCTGACGTACGCGGACGGGAAGGTATTCTCAAAGTTCACACCCGCAAGATTCCGCTCGGCGAAGATGTTGATATCAGTGTGATCGCGCGCGGCACGCCGGGCTTTACCGGCGCCGACCTTGCCAACCTCGTCAACGAAGCAGCGCTCAATGCTGCTCGTTATAACAAGAAGCTTGTCGCCATGGCCGACTTTGAACTGGCCAAGGACAAGGTCTTGATGGGCGCCGAACGCAAGAGCATGGTGATCTCAAACGAAGAGAAGCGAGTCACCGCATATCACGAAGCGGGCCACACTCTCGTCGGTCTGAAAGTCCCGAACGCTGATCCAGTTCACAAAGTAACCATCATTCCGCGGGGAATGGCTTTGGGTGTAACTCAGCAACTGCCTGAAGGTGATCGTCACAACTACAGCGAAGAATATTTGCTGGGTCAGATCGCGATCCTGATGGGCGGACGAATTGCCGAGAGCAGTTTCCTCGGCAGCATCACTACCGGAGCTTCCAACGATATCGAGCGGGCGACCGAACTGGCGCGCGCCATGGTCTGTGAATACGGCATGTCGGAAATGGGACCGCTGACCTTCGGCAAAAAGGAAGAGCAGATATTCCTTGGACGTGAGATTTCACAACATCGCGACTTTTCCGAAGAGACGGCGATTCATATTGATCAGCAGGTGAAGAAAATCATCACTGTTCAATACGACCGCGCACTGGCAATCATCGAAGACAACCGCGACACGATGGTCCGGCTGGCTGAATGCTTGCTCGAACGCGAAACGCTCGACGGAGTCGAGATTCGAAGAATAGTCGCAGGCCTGGCGCTCGACGAAGTTTCACCAGTTGCGGATCCGGGGACCGACGATGGTCAACCACAACTGAAAGAGCCGGCGGCGAGACCGATGAAACCAATCCTGCCGCCAATCACCGGGGGCAATCCAGCCCCGGCTTAACAGCCGAGGCCCGACCGTCAGGGAGGGCTCTCTTGGAGTAGCCCAACCGTCAGGGAGGGCGTCAAGAATGGTTAAGGGGAATGAGCAACTGCTCGTTCCCCTTTTTCTCTATCCGCAGATTACCCAGATTTGATCATCTCAGCGGGGCAAACTGTTTGGCCGTAATCTGTGTAGTCGGCGCAATCTGCGGATAGTTTTCGGGTATCATCCCGGACATGCGCGAATGGCACATCTCTGCAGGCCGCACACTTACCATCGGCGAACGCACGCTCGTGATGGGCGTACTCAACATCACGCCTGACAGCTTCAGCGACGGCACGCAGTTTTTCACCCTCGACACAGCCCTGGCCCAGGCCGAACGAATGATTAGCGAAGGCGCGGACATCATCGACGTTGGCGGCGAATCAACTCGGCCAGGTGGCGTTCCCGTCACGGCAGAAGACGAAATCGAACGCGTCGTGCCGCTAATTAAGCGACTCGCTGCGTCATCGCCGGTGCCAATCTCCATTGACACAACCAAGTCTGAAGTGGCTCGCGCCGCCCTCGACGCCGGAGCCGCGATAGTCAACGATATCTCAGCTTTGCGTTTTGATTTTCTGATAGCCGACGAAGCCGCGAAGTTTGGCGCAGGGCTGATACTGATGCATTCGCGCGGTACCCCCGCGACTATGCATAAGCTGCCGCCCGTCGCCGACATCATCGGGGAAGTAACCACGAGTTTGCGCGCAAGCATTGCGATGGCCGAGCGGCGCGGGGTGAAGCGAGCCTCGATCGTGATCGATCCGGGAATCGGCTTTGGTAAGAGCCAGGAACAGAACCTCGAACTGATCGCGAGGCTCGATCAGCTCCTTGCCGCCTTCCCCGACTTCCCTCTTCTGATCGGCACTTCGCGCAAGTCGTTCATCGGCCGCCTCCTCGCTGATGTGAACGGCACACCCGCG
>JANLZV010000646.1:0-2622 GCA_031366425.1 Pyrinomonadaceae bacterium
GTCGTAGCGTCTGACAACACTTATTCCACCAAGGTCGGCCTAACCTGGGATGCCGTTCGCGGAGCCACCCAGTATCGCGTCTTTCGCAACACGATAAATGATCCTGTGACCGCAGGGGGCGTTGGCACGACTGCCGAAGGATCGTTTTTTGACGCTACTGCGTTAACTGGCCAGACCTACTTCTTTTGGGTGCGTGGGGAAAACGGTAATCTCCTGGGGCCGCTCAGTCAGCCGGATCAAGGCACGCGCGCAAACGGCGTGACGGTGTTTGGCCCGGTGCCGCCGTTGAATCCTCCGCCGGCGCCTCCGGGTAATCCAGTCACGGCGGCGAAAGCGTTTCTCGGCAAGGCATTGTTTTGGGACGAACAACTATCATCGACGCGCACCGTCGCCTGCGGCTCTTGTCACTTTGCGACAAGCGGCGGTTCAGATCCCCGATCGAGCAACACCACGCGTTCAAGAAATCCTGGGGCGGATGGCATCTTCAATACCGCAGACGATGTTTTTGCCTCGCCTGGCGTACCGAGTAGCAATTTCAATGGCAGCTACAATTGGTCGTCCACATATGGTTTCGCAGAACAAGTCACCGGGCGTAAATCAAGATCATATGTCGACGCTGCTTACTCGAATCTGCTCTTCTGGGATGGCCGTGCCACCGGCGTCTTTACCGATCCGATCAGTGGCGCCATCGTGCTCCAAAACGGCGCGGCGTTGGAAAGCCAGGTGTTGGGACCGCCGGTGAGCGCGGCAGAGATGGCCCATACCGTACGCGATTGGAGCGACGTAGCGAGCCGCGTCTCCGTTTCTACTCCCCTGGCGGTGTCGCCAACAATTCCGTCCGGGTTGAAAGACTGGATTGGTGGTCGCACGTATCCGGAGTTGTTTCTTGAAGCGTTTGGCAGTTTGGACGTGACTCCCGCTCGCATCGCCCTCGCGATTGCTTCCTTCGAGCGAACGGTCTATTCGGATCGAACACCGTTTGATGCGGCTGTGTCGCAAATTGCCCCGCTCACTGCCGCCGAAGCTCGCGGCCAAGGTGTCTTCAATCAATCGCGTTGCAACACGTGCCACGCCGGAACCCTGTTTACCGACAACGCGTTTCACAACATCGGCCTGCGTCCCCAGGCGGAAGATTCCGGACGCGGCGGAATTACCGGGAACATCAACGATATCGGCGAATTTCGTACGCCCAGCTTGCGAAATGTTTCCTTGCGTGGCCCATATTTTCACAATGGGCGTTTCGCCACGCTGACAGACGTGGTCGAGTTTTATAATCGCGGTGGTGATTTTGACGCTCCCAATATCAATCACAATCTTATTCGTCCGCTCAACCTAACGCCGCAACAGAAGTTGGATCTGATCTCATTTTTGACGCGTCCCCTTACCGATCCGCGCGTGGCAGCCGCGACTGCTCCCTTCGACCGTCCGACACTTTACAGTGAATCGAATCGAGTTCCGCAGATTGTCGGCGCCGGAACGCCGGGCTCTGGTGGCAACGTTCCACAAATAACAGCCATTGAGCCGGCGCTGTTGGGAAATCCGGCGTTTACGGTTGGAGTTTCGCGGGCGCTTGGTCAGGCCCAGGCAGTGCTGGTTATCAATTCAACCGATCCCGGCAGCAGCCCGGCAATTCCAGCTACCGGTTCTTTCGCGCGAGTCAGCGTAGTGCTTGGCGGCGCGGGCGCGGGCCAGGGTTTTGGTTCAGCTACTCTCCCGATTCCGAACAATGTGGTTCTGCTCAACTCGACGTTGTTCGGCCGCTGGTATGTTTCGGATCCAAACGCAGCCGGCGGAGTGGCGGTGACGCCTGCCTTCAAAGTGACGATCTTCGGAGATGGGTTGATTGCCAACGCGATCGACGACACGCAGTTTTTCGTCTCGCAGCATTACCGCGACTTCCTGACGCGTGAACCTGACGCATCTGGACTTGGTTTCTGGTCCAACGAAATAAATTCGTGTGGCACTAATTCCGCCTGTCTGGATTTCAAGCGGCAAAATGTTTCCGCAGCCTACTTTCTCTCGATCGAATTTCAGGAAACTGGTTTTTACGCGATTCGAATCCAGCGCACGGCCTTCGGAAAAAAATCGCGTGAGACATCACGAATGACTTTGACGCAGTTTGCCAGCGATGCAAGCGTCGTGGGAGCCGGCGTGGTCGTGGGACAGACTGGATGGCAACAACAACTCGAACTGAACAAGCAGGATTACGCCGCTCAGGTTGTTTCCAGCGCCGAGTTTGCCTCGCGCTTTCCCGCGTCGCAGACGGCTGGCGAGTTTGTGAGTTCGCTTTATGCCGCTGCGGGAATTAGTCCAGGCGCGAGCGAGTTGCAAGATGCGATTACGGCGTTCGGATCGGGCGGCACTGCCGGAAGGATCGCTGCGCTGCGTAAAGTTGCCGACTCATCCTCCGTGGTGCAGGCTGAGTTTAATCCGGCCTTTGTTCTGATGGAATATTTTGGCTACCTCAGACGGAATCCCGATACTGCGGGATACAACTTCTGGTTGGCCAAGCTGGAACAGTTCAACGGAGACTACGTCAAGGCTGAGATGGTGAGGGCGTTCCTGCTGTCAGGCGAATATCGGGGAAGATTCGTGACGCCGTAGCGGAAGAAGGCAGAAGGC
>JANLZV010000676.1:0-3670 GCA_031366425.1 Pyrinomonadaceae bacterium
CCGCAGGGGGAACAGGGGAGCGCGGGCGCCCCCGCCCGCAGCGAACAAAGCTTTGCAATCAAGTCAGCTCGGCTGACGACTTGTTGCGGGCGAGGCGCCCGCGGTCCCACCCGAGGTCCCAATTGAGAGTTGGTGTCCTACTCCAGAAAGTCGTTGAGGTTTACGCCGGGCAGGGTTTCGATGGGCACCTGGCCTTTTCGAAATACGCGGGCCCCAGTTGAACCCTTGAGCAAGGGAACGCCATCCTCGACCCGGATCATCGCGCCTTCGCGAAGACCGATGACTGCGGTGTCATTCTCTTCGAGAAACTGAAGAATTCGTTCTTCGCGAGTTTCCCCCATGTGGGTCGAATTCGGAACTGGATCGAGATAGTGTGGATTGATCTGAAAATTCACCAGGCCCAGCGACTTGAAAGTTGGCGGCTCGACAATTGGCATGTCGTTGGTGGTCCTGATGGTTGGACCAGCGACATTCGAACCGGCAGACGATCCGATATACGGTATTCCCTGTCCCACTCGTTCTCTGATCAGATCAACGAGTTCTGAATCGTAAAGCGCTTTTAGCAGCCTGAACGTGTTTCCGCCGCCAATAAAGATCGCCTCAGCTTCGCGTACCGCTTGCTGGTGCATCTCTTTGTCTGATTGTTCGTGAATGGAATCCAGATCGTAATCCATCGCGGCGAAGCGTGTTCGCACGCTGGCGGCATAGGCATCACGATCCGCAAGGGCAAAAGGAACAAAGAGAACTCGGCGGACTGATCCCAGAAAGTTGCGGATTTCAGTTTCCGCGTGGTCGAGATAACCACTGCCGTGGAGAGTCGAGTTGCTGATTAGCAGAAGACGTTTCAAGTTAACCGCGACCATGCCAGCGTCGACCTCCGTCTGTTACTGGCTGAGGCTTATGCGGCCTTCTGTTCGTTCATCACCGGCGCCGTGTCATCATGAACGGCAGGTTTTTTCTTTCGTGACGAGCGCCACATGCCGATTGCTTCCCGGGTAAGACTCAAGATCGGGCGACGGTTTTGCAGTACCAGTTTCAACCAGGCGCGTTTGTTCATCTGTGGGAAGTAAATGCCGCGGAAGAAAAGCCGGGAAACCAAAAGGCTGAGACGATAACGGAACGGCGCGTCGCTGATCGAATTGATGGCTTCGGCGTTTCGTTCCGGACTGTACGAGGCTCTCCAGGCGCTGTCGGTCTCATCCCGCGCTTCCTGCATAGTCATCTTGAGGGGCGTGTGCGCCATCCAAAATGGAGCGAAGTCCATCCAGTGTTTGGGACGGTCGAGACGTCCGGCCGCAGCCAGACGATCGTAAAGCGGTGTCGCGGGAAACGGCGTAAGCTGACCGAAAACCGGCAGGCCCGGCGGCCAGGAATTGATTTCCTTGAGCGTGCGCTGGGCCACTCCGGGCGTGTCGTTGTCCATGCCGAAAATGAAAGAAGTGATCGCGTAAATGTTTCGCTGCGCAAGACGGGCCAGGACCGCGCCGTATTCGCCGGGCTTACTAAAATTCTTATTCACGTCCGCCATGTTTGCCGGATCGATTGATTCCATCCCGATGAACACCCACTGGCCGCCGGATTCGGAGATCAGGTCAACCAGTTCTTCGTCGCGCAACAAGTTTGCGCTGATCTGGGCCACCCACGGAAGTTGCGCGTTGGCCTTGATGATGTCGCGCAACAGCGACTTGGTGCGCTTGATATTGATCGCGAGATTGTCGTCGATGAAGAAGACGGCGATCTGGCCTCGTTCCTTGCGGGCGCGCTCTTTCAATCTGAGCAGTTCATCAACCACACTCTCGTTAGTGCGAAAACGAATTGAGTCGCCAAAAAATCCCGTCACAGTGCAAAACTCGCAGCCGTAAGGACAGCCGCGTCCGGTCTCCAACGGCACTACATGAAACGATCCCCATCCGGCGCCGAGACCCCCCAAAACAGACTTAAACATCTTCGGCACTAGACTGAATTGGTTAAGGTCGAGCGTTTCCCAGGGAATCCTCGGGTAAGGTTGCAAGGTGGGCTTCTGATCGTTTCCTTTTTCGTCGTGTTCCGGTTGGTAGATTTCTTTGAGTTGACCGCGCGCCGCGTCTTCGACGATCAGCGGCCAGGTCGCATCTGCTTCACCGAGCGCCACTGCATCGGCATGGCGTGGTCCACCATCTTTGCCTAGGGCCTCCGCGGGGACTTCAGTCACGTGGGGTCCGCCCATCACGACTTTCACCCCGGCGGCGCGCAATGCATCGGCTACGCGATACGCTTTTGCGACCATTCGGGTCATCGCCCCGATACCTACCAGCCCGATTTTTTGTTCAACCGCGAAGGCCACAATTTCCTCATCGCTCATGGCTTTGGCATTGCCGTCGATGAGGACGACTTCGTGTCCGGGGGGAGTAAGTTCCTGGAGCAAAAACATCCAGAGATGGGGCATGAAATTACGGGTGACGCCGTTGTCAGGACAATAAAGTAAGATTTTCATAGATTAAAGAACTCGCTTTTCCTGGCGAGCGTAAAAATGGGTTAACGCGTGATGCGGTTCTATTTCGCTAAAAAGGCAAACAAAAAGAAGCGCGGGGGATGCGGTTTCTGATACGGCCAATTCGGGGAGCAGTTTACCAGTTATGAACGTGATCGTATATAGCGGAGAGGGCCTCTGCCAAATCCTTTACTAGCGCCGGACAACCTGATATGGTGCGCCCAAATTGCTCACTCAACCTGCGTAGTTGCTCAAATGGAGGTTAGAAATGAACGACAATCAGAACGATAATTCAGAGGGAAAATCCGCGACCCCGAACACGCTCACAGACTCTGATATCAAGACGACGAAAATCAGTGGTCGACGGCTATTTCTGGGGGCGCTCGGAGTCACCGCGCTGGGAGCGACCGCTATCGTGCTCGGTCACAGCTCTACTGCGGCGAAGGCGGCCGATAGTGACTCGAACGACAGCAAGAAACATCACGACTTTCCGAAGGCGAGTAGCAAGGATAGCGATACTACCCGGAATAAGGATCTCAAGGCCGTCGACAGCGATACTCGAAATTCGAAAGCTGTTGATTCTGATCAAAATCGGCTGCGCGACTCTAAGGGATCAGCCGATTCCGACTGACGGTCCTGTAACCATTTGTTAGCTCAAAAATCTCTGTCGTCGGCTTTCTCGCTCGGGAAGTTGATCTCTCCTTTCGACGTCGATCAGTTCTTCGCCGAAGTTTGGGAGAAACGCCCACTGGTGGTTAACCGGGAGACTGCCCGCGCCTATGAGACTCTCCTTTCTCTTGACGATGTGGATCGCGCGCTGACCACGCTCAGTCTTCGCTATCCCGAAATCCGGCTCGCGAAAAGCGATCAACCTCCGAAGGCGGATGAGTACACACTTTCCGACGGTCGCATCGATGTCGTTGCTGTGAGCAGCTTCTTCGCCAACGGCGTAACGATCGTGTTGGATCAAATGCAGCGTCGCCTCGCGACTCTCGGCACCCTCTGTCGGGATATGGAGAGTGAGCTCGGCACCACTTTTCAAACGAATCTTTACCTGACACCACCCCGCGGAGGTGGATTCAAAGTCCACTACGACACTCACGACGTTTTCATTCTGCAGATTGCCGGCGCCAAGGAATGGACCCTCTTCGAAAGTCCGATAGCTCTGCCGATGTCGGGGCAGCACCACGATGAGTCCGG